>NZ_QGMY01000007.1:300000-451884 GCF_003173355.1 Methanospirillum lacunae
CCACCTTACGGTTAAGAATTCGATAATTTAAAGGAACGATCGTAAAAAATCATACCGATTGCATGAAGTTAAGCAGGGAGAAGAAATACCTGTTTCGTGATCAAAGAGATGAAGATTAATCCTATCCTGTAACCGATATAGACTTGTTATCCTGCATATTCATCCTCAGAACCCGGATAAGTGAAAGTGGAACCAACAACAGGGATATACACCTCAATGATGGCATCTTCTTTATTCTCTCATACGGGGATAGCATTCATCAAACAGGACATATGGTGTATATTGCCCTGAAAAGTTGTATACTCAAACAATGGGATGTTCAAGATGAAGCAATCAGCATACGTAACAGTAATCCTCATTTTAGTTGTATTATTTTCAAGTCTTGTGTCAGCAGAAGAGATGAATTTTCAGAAAAACCCCGGAGACCAAATTCACCCAAATATGACCACGGGAACATCAGAGGACATAGTTTCGGGCAGCAAGAATCTGGGTCCTGGTCAACAGGGAGAACAGAGAGGGAAACAGAACATTGGGCAGAGTTCACCAGATCCCATTAACACAGGTGTCCCGGGATCCCAGACTGGAGAAAGCCCTGTTTCAGAGGCAAACCCACAGACAACAAGGCAGACTGCTCCATTACAGAATGAACAGACTGTAAACCAGATGCCCCAGGAAAACCCCACACAGGGAGAAAAACTGGGCACAATTATTAAAGAACCAGTACAGACAAGCAATCCTGCGCAGAAGGTTCCTGAACAAAAACAGTCCCAGGCACAACCGATACAACAACAACCAGACAGCCAGTATCACAACATCCCATTCCCCCAGTCATATCCTGTGTTTAAACAGGATCATGCAGCAATTCAGGTAACCAGCAGCCCGGCTGGTGCATATGTATATCTTGATGGATCCTACAAGGGAATTACACCCTCATCAGGATACCTTGAAATATCAGATCTTTCACCAGGGTCATACACTATTCATCTAACCCTCACAGGATACTCTGACTACACTACAGAGATATTGTTATCCAGAAACGAGGTCTCCACGATCTCTGCAGATCTGACATTATCATATGTCTCATCAGAGTATGGAGCACTCTCAGTTCAATCAAATCCTTCAGGAGCAGGTGTTTATCTGGACAACGAATACAAGGGAATAACACCAGTCACACTCCAGGGGGTTAGAGTTGGGTCCCATTCAGTACTAATCAAAACTGATGGATACTCATCGTACAACGGAGATGTGAATATCATCCCAGATCAGGCCTCTGGGCTCTCAGTCACTCTCACACCAATTGTCACCCAGGCACAGACTCAGGAACCAGCCCCCACACTTCCATCCGCACCGGCACCAACAAAATCACCAGTATCTCCCCTGATAGTCGTGGGTGGCCTTGCAATAGCAGGAATCAAACTTGCTATACAAAAGAAACAGTAAGGACGAAATATACAACACAGGGTTGACAGACATCAATCTGTCAGACTCTTTTTCAGATAGACAGGTCATCATCGTGGTCCTGATCCCACTTATATCATACAGTTTCATATACTTTCCTACAATGCCCGGTCAATCTGCCTGCGCTGTTATCTGAAAGCCCTTTCAAATACATCAAACCAGACAGATATTCCAGATATCAGGCTTATTTATCATAAACATTAATCTGATACGCAGCGGATGCCTCATAATGAAATATCTCTTTCTTCTGATCTTTCTTCTCTCTATATCAGGATATGCCACGACCGCTGCGACCGTTGATGATCCCCAACAGGCTGCAGCCTGGTTTGATAAAGGAAAAGACCTGGCATCCATGAGCAACTATGGAGAGGCTATATCAGCGTATGACAAGTCACTTGAGTACGGAAACAAAGATGAAGCAGTATGGCTTGAAAAGGGTAAAGCACTTGCCAAACTTGATAAATATGCAGAAGCTGTAAAATCATTTGAAAAGGCAATCGAGATAAAATCTGATGATATCGACGCATGGACTCAGAAAGGCGATGCTCTCAACTGGCTTGGGAAAGACAACGAGGCACTCGATGCATATGATAAGGTCCTTGAACTCGATCCGAAAAATTCCGTTGCAAAATTGAAGAAGAACATTATTCTCAACCTCCACAATTGATACCAGTAGATTAGTTCAAAAATCTGACAGAGAAGAGCAGCCAAATCGGGAAAAAGAGTGATATCAGGCCTGCACAGGAGTAACAAGCCAGGTCGTACTGTTCGAGTAACTGTACCTCTCAATGGTGAAGTCGGGACAGGTCTCTGCAAGTATAGCCATATTCGTCCCAACCTCTTTTGAAGAAAGCCCCAGTTCGCGTGCAATGTACTTGGACTTGAAGAAGCCTCTGCCAGAGCGAATCCGGTCTTTTAGGTACTCAATCAGGCAGATCTGACGGTCATTATAGTTGTTATTGAATCGTGCATGTAATAACATGAAATACCTCTCTGCTTTTGAAATGTTACTGATGAACATTGGATGTCGATTGTAGGAGGAAGCCGGTGTGACACCGGCATGAAGTTCGTTCATCTGTGTTCATGAAGTTTGCAAGAGAGACGTACCAGAACCTTGGACCTGACTGACATCCATTGAGGACACGGATTGTAGGAGGACATGTTGAACGCAACCTCGTAGAGTGGATACCAGTCATGGTCCTGGCACTGTAACCAGGTACGCAGGTTCATAGAACCCGGCATCCCAGTCGGCCTCTCTGTGACATACCAATGTTACTTGAAATAGGCTATAAGGAAAACAGGTAAAACTGGGAGAGATCAGTTCGAAATCCGTTCAGGTCAACATAACAGCGATTCAATCAAAACTGGATTACACAAAACGACGTATTTGAATAATCATGCCGTTAAAATCTGTTGCATCCGGTTCAGACTTCATAATGATCTTTAGGATCATATTGTCCCTTCAGGTCTCATGAATTCCCGGAAGATGGGTTTTCACTGTTGAAACCGGTTGCAACTCTATGAAACTGTTGCCATTTTCGCATCAACTCACTGATAATACAGCTTTATGAAACTTATGTTTATGATGAAAACGCGGATGGAAAAGGTTCCTTGTCCTCACAAAGGACATCAGGATATACAGACTAATGGTACTTATGAAGAAAACGTTCATCATCCTGATATGCCTGGGTCTCATGGCAGGTCCTTGTATCGCTGATAAGACCGTGGAAGAGTGGAACAATCTTGGTGTTGCATATTTTGGACAGGGCAACTATGACGAGGCTATCGCTGCATATTACAATGCTACGGCTCTCGACCCATCAAATGCTATGGCATGGGGAAACATCGGTCTCGCCCTGGCAAGCCAGGGAAAATACGAAGAAGCACGTGAAGCCCTGAATAAAACCACCACCCTCAACCCGAACGATGCCCTGGCCTGGTCCAACATGGGTCTTGTGCTTGATCACCTTGGGCAGTTTGAGGAGGCCATTGCCGCATATGACCATTCGCTTCAGCTTAAACCAGATATTGCAAGGACCTGGAACAACCGCGGTCTTGCCTGCCATAACCTCGGGAGAGAGGATGAGGCTCTGACAGACTATGAAAAGGCAACAACCCTTGATCCAAAGTACGAACCTGCCTGGAAAAACAAAGGATCTGCATTATACAACCAGGGAAAATATGAAGAAGCCCTGAAGGCCTGCGAAACTGCACTTACCCTTAATGCAGAAGATGCAGCAGCATGGAAGATAAAGGCTGATGTACTGGAAAAACTGGGTAAAGGGGATGAGGCTCAGAAAGCTTCAGAAAAAGCAGCATCAATCCTTGCAAATTTAACATAAGATAGACCGTGCAGCTCTCGAAGGTGCTTAGAGAGGTTATCCCAAAGTCCCTCCATCACCTCATACCAGACCGGTTTGAAGTGATCGGGGATATTGCAATCCTCTCTATTCCGGACGAACTTTCGCAATACCAGACAACCATCGCCAAAGCGCTAATCAGTCAGCGAAGGAGTATCACCACAGTTCTCAGGCGAGTCTCAAAGATGGGTGGAACCTGTAGAATTGCAGGGTATCAACCAATAATCGGAACAAAGACCAGGACACTTTACAAAGAGTCAGGCTTCAGGTACCGGGTTGATCTCTCTCATGCATTTTTCACGAGCCGGCTGGCAGGAGAACGCCAGCGTATATCAGGTGTTATCAGGCCTGGTGAACTTGTCCTGGTTCCCTTTGCCGGTGTCGGGCCCTTTGTTATTCCAGTTGCTGCCAGGGGGGCACAGGTCATTGCAATCGAGATAAACCCCGATGCCTGTCTCCTTCTCAGAGAGAACATCAGATTGAACCATCTCGAAGACAGGGTTGCCATAATCATGGGTGATGCTTCCCTGGCCTGCAGGATGCTTAAGATCATGTCAGACCGGGCAATTATCCCAACCCCATACGGCCTTGACGAGACTCTCATCCCCCTTTCCCGGATGGTACGCGAAGGGGGGAGTATCCATTTTTATACTTTTGACAATAGGGATGGTGCACAGGAGCGTGCCAATATCCTCTCTCAATCAGGTTTTAATGTTGACCGCTTCCATCGCTGCGGTAATGTTGCCCCCTCAGTCAGCAGATGGGTGTATGACCTGACCATCCGATGATCAGATTAGATGCCAATACCTGAATATTTTTACAGACTGCAGATGAACTGTACGACTGAATCGATCATACCAAACGAGGAGAATAGATGCAAGAGACCCCGTACTCAAAGATATTTGCTACAGCCCGGACCCAGACACCTCTAATTCATCATATCACAAACTACGTCACTGTCAATGATTGTGCAAACATCACCCTTTGTGCAGGAGGTGCACCGGTGATGGCACATTCAACCGATGAGATTGAGGAGATGGTGCAGTATGCCGGTGCCCTTGTTCTCAACATCGGAACACTTGATCTGGCACAGATTGAATCCATGCTTCTTGTCGGAAAAGCAGCAGGAAAGCGGGATATACCAATTATCCTTGATCCGGTAGGGGCCGGGGCCACAACGCTCAGGACTAATGCAGCCCGTAGATTAATGACTGAATTGCAAATATCTGTTCTGAAAGGGAACGCAGGTGAGATAGGAGTACTCGCTGGAGTGGATGCAAAGGTCAGGGGAGTGGATTCAGCAGGAATATCCGGAGATCCAGTTTCAATCACAACGGAGTATGCAGGCCGCTCGGGAATGACCATCGTCATGAGCGGACAGACAGATATTGTCAGTGATGGCACCAGAACTCTGCTCGTCGAAAACGGCCATCCACTCATGGGAGCCATTTCAGGAACAGGATGCATGGCAGCTTCGGTAACTGGTGTATTCGCTGCTTCAGGAAAAGACAGGGTCACCAGTTCTACAGCAGCACTAGCCGCATTCGGAATCGCAGGAGAGAGGGCTGCAACCCTGGCTAAAGGTCCGGGATCATTCAAGGTTGCTCTCTTTGATTCTCTCGCAGCTCTTACCCCTGACGATCTTGCAGAAGGTGCCAGGATCAGGACAGCGTAAATGAGTTACGAACTCTACGTGGTTACTGACGAGGAACTTTCACATGGGGTAAGTCATGTGGAAATTGCACGGCAGGCAGTAGCAGGAGGTGCTGATGTTATTCAACTGCGGGATAAAAAACTCCCAGGCAGAGACCTATTCAGAATTGCATGCGACATCAGGGCAGTCACTGCCGGATCCGGAGCACTCTTCATTGTCAATGATCGGCTGGATATCGCTCTTGCCAGTAATGCTGACGGAGTGCATATTGGCAAGCAGGATCTCCCGCTCTCTGTCATCCGACCCCTCGCACCATCGCCATTTATCATTGGTGTATCGGTCTCATCAGTAGAACAAGCAAAAGTATCAGAAGAGGAAGGGGCAGATTATGTCGCAATCAGCCCGGTTTTTTCCACAGGATCAAAACATGATGCAGGCCCGGGACTCGGTCTCGGGCTGGTAAGGGAGATATCAGAAGCGGTCTCAATCCCGGTCATCGGAATAGGCGGGATTCATGCAGATAATGCAGGAAATATCTTTAGAGCCGGGGCTGATGGTGTTGCAGTGATATCAGCCGTGGTCAGCCAACCAGATATAACTGAGGCTGCCCGTGCTTTTAAACTCCGGATCAGGCAGTTCAGGCCCTGATTATCACTCGTTTTGAAACTATGATCCTGTAATTAATTCGGATATTATTCGGTAGAATTACCGTGATCTTCGGCTCCTGAAGAGGGAGCCGTTGCCTGTTCTTTAGCCCATTCTTCTCGTGCCCATGAAAGGACCATTTTTCCTCCTTCAATCAATTCATGAACGCGTTTTTCAGTGAGAAACACGATCTGTTCTGCTGATATATCAGACTGCCATGCAAAGGGGGTGATATCTAATAGAGCATTTATCGGCTGATCCAGGGTATCGGGGATATACTGCCGCGTCGCATGATGAAGCTCACTGAGTGTCGAGCCACGTTCAGGCCTGACACCGGTCTTCATCACGATCAGTCCTTCCAGGATATATTCAAGGGCACGGTGGGCATAACTGGCAGCCCAAAGGAATGAACCTGCGTTCAGGAGTTCCTGAGCCAAGACAAGTTCATGATCAGCACGATTCAGCCACTGTTCAGCTTTCATTCCGGTTCCTGTATAGAGTTATCAGAGTATCGTATACACTGATAAGAAAAAAGGACTATGCTGAGACAACAGAGTGAGAGGTTCTCCCTTACCATTTACACGAAAAATGGATTGCTATTCTAAGTCGCCGCCCTGATGATCCTTCTAGTTTAGAGACCGTATGGGCGATTACCGTCACACCAACAAGATCAAGGGTACCTTCAGGGGTGTAAATTACCTCGTGTACCTCGATCGCACAGGGCAGCAGATTAGTATGCCATAGGTGGTATTCCCTGTATACCACTGATAGAATATTCACTCCAATGGCAGGGATCAACCCGTATTATCAAAAGCATCAGGTGGATAGAATATGGCATTATGATTTGGTAAGAGAACTATTCCCCTGGATCATGTTTCAGGGAGTGGTGCAATGAGAGGTACTAACCTGTCTGAACTTTGACTGAACAGTCAAGAATACCGGAGAGGAAAGAGAGTCACAACCTCAATACAAATTGTGGAATCAGAAATAATGCGATCCCTATCTATGATCACAGGATTTGGAATACTTCCATGATTTACTGGTATCATGATAGGTTCTACTCTGAATAATTCATCACGATGATCTCACTAATAGTTCCCCGTTTTTTCCCATTGCTGTTGATGGCCCGCTTTGCCATAACCCGCTCAATTCTGTATTGCTCATAAAGATCATCAAAGAAGCGGTCAGTTGGATCTTCGTTTCCAGGATCAGAATTACTCAACATCACTGATGCACCAATCCTGTCGACAGCGTCAAAAAAATCCTTAAGTCGGATTTGATCCTGATCAGAAAACCCGTCACGTGAGTAGCTTGTGAACGAGGATGATTTGCTTAGAGGTCTATATGGAGGGTCAAGATAGACAAACGTCTGGTCGTCGATGTACTCAAGACATCGTGAAAAGTCCCCATGAAGGATAGTTGTGTTCTTTAGTAATGCCGAAGCCATCCGCAGATTGTGCTCATTCACAATTCCAGGATTGCGGTATTTTCCAAACGGGACATTAAACTCTCCACTTGAGTTTACCCTGAATAGACCGTTGAAACAGGTTTTATTAAGAAAGAGAAGTTGTGAAGCACGATTGATCCAGGAAGGGCCGTAGGAGGAAAAATCAAAGTTTGATCGTTCTGCATTCAGTTCTGATCTGATATCCAGGAACAGTTCCTTCTGTTCTGCTTCACCAAGAGCATCATAACGGGACTGGAAATCCTGCAGAAGGAGGAGGAGGGGCTCAACATCCTTTCTTATTACCAGATACGTAAGGACAAGTTCCTCATTTGCATCACAGATAACTGATTCTTTAAACGGAAACAGTTGCATCATAAAGAAGAAGACTGCTCCCCCTCCGATGAATGGTTCTACGTACCGGTTCAGTGCACCAGACCTGAGTCTATCAGGAAATCTGGCATCAAATTCATGGAGAAGTTGAGTTTTTCCGCCAGCCCACTTGAAAAATGGTTTTGCGTATTCATTATCAGCGATGCTCCTTTTTCTGCGGAAGGAGCGGATCAGGGTACTGCTTTTTAGGGTCATGGGATGATTGCGGGTCTTTACCCCGATGTCAGTACATTTTACTTCAATCATGAATCATACCTCTCATTTCAGTAACTGAGTAACACCGGACAGGATGACAACTACATCATTGAAAACCTGCAGAGAACATTTCACAACCCATAAGAACTATAAAACCGATACGGACAATTATGATTCGCAGCGGAATTCTCGTAGTACTCCTCATCATAGTCATCCTGTTTTCAGGATGCACCGGAAAAACCCAGGATGATGACTTTAAGAATCTCGTACAGAACGTGGTAAACGATTTCAAGGATCAGAAAGATTTGATTGCAAAGCCCAATCAGGGCGTGACCGCAGAAAAACTGAACCAGTACAAGTCAGCAGCAGCGTCTGCAAAGGCAACTGCCGAAGCAATGACCCTTTCAGATAAGGTTGGAAAAGCACGAGGGGTGTTCGTCATGGGAATGAATGCAACAATCAGCGCAGTAGATACACTTCAGGCTGCTGGAAAAATGTCAAACCCATCTGATATTGTCACCACAGAGTCGGTTAGCGGATTCTTTGTCACCACTCAGACCAAGCTGGATGACACATGCGATATGATTGGTATTAAAAAAGAGAAGGCATTCTAGATACCATTTAAGGAGGAATATACTCTATTTTTGTACTCTCAGGCCGCGGGGGAGAGAGTAGCACAATATTATTTTTTGTAACATCTGAAAACTGACACATCCTTTGGTTGTTATCTTAAACAATCACTAATTTGAGTGATATTACATTATGTAACGCCCATTTGACAATGGATTTTCATAGAGAAACCTTAAAACCTGAATTCTGAAACATACAGTTATGGAGAAGTTAATCACTTCAGTTATCCTTCTCGTTGCAGCAGCTCTTCTGATCCCCGGATGTTTAGCAGTACAATCTGGGGAAAATGCAACCGAGAACTCAACTGCACCGGTTGAGATCGTAGAGAACATTACTGTTGCTGTAAATGAATCAGCATCCCAGGCTGTAGCATCAGTACCAGAACACACAGACTATACCGCTGATGTCAACACGACTAACCTGACTATGAAGGTAAACCAGACGGTTAGTGTCTCCCTTAAGGAGAACCCAACCACTGGCTTTGAGTGGAATGCCACCAACTCAACAGGACTTGAAATTGTAAACAGTACTCATAATCAGGATAAGGCTCCTGAAGGGATGGTCGGTGTTGGCGGAGTTCATACCTGGATCCTGAAGGCAGTTGAAGTAGGTAACCAGACATTCGACGCAGTATACATGCGTTCATGGGAACCGACAACCGGCAAAGAAGATTCCTACGCACTCAACGTGACGGTTGAATAACCGTCCACCTACCCAATCACTTTTTTGACCTTCTGATGAAAGGGATATTGCAGAGTAACACCCCAATATGTGTGAAACTGGGTTTACCATGCCGGATACCAATGATACCGGATCTAACCGTGAAAAGATGCTGAAAGATCCACCATTTTACCTCCCTGAGTTTGAACAATCATACAGATACATCATTGATGAGTATGATGTCAGTCCACGCGACATAGCTATTTTCATGCCCTGTGCTATGCGTAAACCCTACAGCACCAGCCCAAGCCACCGCCTTATAAGATCGATTATTGCAGATGTTCTTGACCCGTCACAATATCATATCGTTATCTTTGGAACCTGTGGGATACTCCCGGCAGAACTTGAATTGATGTACCCCTACGCCCACTATCACTACATGCTTGGGAAAGTTAAAGACCAGAATATTAAAGATGACTTTCTTCGCATAGAGACTGAACGGGTGGCAGGATACCTGGAAAAGACACGGAATACGTACCGGTTCAGGGTTGCTTACTGCATTGGCCTTTTCAGGGAGGCACTTATCAGAGGATCAGAACAGGCCGGAGTTCCGTTCGATCTGATTCTTCCTTCCAGGGATTTGATCAACGTCATCATCGAAGAAGATTGTCCATTTCAAGAGGGGAGCCTTTCAATGGACGAATATTTACAGGAATTTCATCAGGGCCTGACCGAGATCAAATCAAAAATGGAACAGTCAGAATGTAAAAAATTGGACTGTTGATTCTCTGTGTACCTGTATTCACACGAAAAGATCAATATCTTCAATTGGACAAACGTGGATACTCTCCAATAGTTCATGAAGACAGATCCCCGGTCTTTTTCATCTTTTTCTGCCAGGCTTGGTATTTTTCTGTTGATAATATTTCTCGTTATGATGGTTGTTTTTCTGACTAACTGGTACCTGACAGCCAGGGAAGAGAAAGAGCAAGACTTTCTCTCATCTGAAAAAACCATTGACCAGATTCTGCAGCAATCAATACTCTGGATTGACAGGGGACTGTACCTTTATGACCTCACCTTTGAGACCCCTCTCCGGGATGCAATGAAGATCTACCAAGATGAGTATAATGCCACAGGAGGGGATCCTGAAAAAATTGATTATCAGGGAGTAAAGGAGAAGATTGAGAAGACACTTGGGGATGAATATCAGGTATACGTGATCGAAAACGGGATCATTACTCACACAACTGATCCAAAGGATCTGGGTCTCAATTTTTCTACTTTTGCTCCAGAACTCATACCCAAGTTTAATAAGATCCAGGACTCTGGCCAGTTTATCCTTGATAGATCAGTAAAAGGACATGAGAGCAATGTTCCGGTAAGACTTTTTGCCTACCAGGGCACCCCGGATCGTAAATACCTCCTTGAAGTGGGAAGGATCTTTATCCAGTACACACCTGAAGAAAATAAGGCATATTATTCTGATCTCACAAATATCCTCTGGACACTCAACCCGGACATCGTCTCATTTGATCTCTATAATAGTTTTAACATCCTGATAGCCAACCGTTCAGAAATATCACTTTCAAACACGGATAACGAGACGTTAGATGTGATTGGCAGGACTATCAAGAACGAAAAAGGATCAATTTTACACGATAAGGTGAACCATCGCGACATCGTGTATACGTTCATGCCGGTTCTGCAAACAGATGCACCATCTACCAAGTGGATGAATGTCGCAGCTAGAACGGTTTACTCAACAAACCGGCTTGATAATGAACTGATGATGTTGACCCTGTGGTATATCGGATTTCTGGTAATCACATTCATCCTCGCATTTATTGCAGCATTCACGATCTCCAGGCACCTTACCAGACCACTTCGATGTATGCTTGAGGATCTTGATCTCATCTCTGCCGGTGATCTCAAACATAAAGTCAGGAAATCACCACATCATGAGTTGAATCGTATATCAGATGCAATTAACCAGATGGTGGGTGAGATACTGAACAATATTAGTGCACTCAGGGTTTCTGAGTCACGATATCGCGGTCTTTTTCTATCATCCAATGATGCCATACTGGTTTTGGAAGGAATCAGGATCGTAGATGCAAACCCGGCAGCTGTGGACTTTTTTAGCATTATGAAGCCCCTTGCAGGAGAAAATATTACTTCGATCCACGGACCTGTGGGAGCCATCCTCACAGAGATGATCTTTAAGGATAGTACCCACCAGTCAGTGAAGCAGTTCGTCGAGAGAATTGAGATCATTAAGAATGAAATAGGATCTGAGCAATTTCTGAATATCAGAATAAGTAAGGTGAAGGGTGGAGAGAAATACCTCAGCCAGGTGAGGATTCGGGATGAGACCCAGCAACAATTGGCATTCCGGCTATCGGCACAGCAGGTAGCACTGAGCGAGGCATACAGGCAAATCGAGAATATTCTTGCTATGCTTCCAGATCCGACATTTGTTATTGATACTACCGGACGTGTTCTCATCTGGAATCAGGCCATGGAGAAGATGACCCGGATTCCTTCTGCAGAGATAGTAGGAAAGGGTGATTATCTTTATGCTATACCGTTTTACGGATCTCCAAAACCAATGTTGGTAGATTTAGCAATTCATCCGGAGATGAAATCAGGAGAGTTTTCGCATATTATCAAGAACGGTAATACTTTATACAGTGAGCGATGGTTCAGGGAGACAGAACCATCCCGCCGGTATGCATCTATCAGCGCAACTGCCCTGTATGACAGCCAGGGAACCATTATTGGCGGAATAGAGAGCATCCACGACATTACTGAACTGAAATTTACTGAAGATGCGCTTAGAATAGCAAACACCAAGCTGAATCTCCTTTCGAGCATAACCAGACATGATATATTGAACAAGGTTATGATCGGGAGATCCAATCTCTTCCTGCTTAATGATCTCCAGTTAAACTGTGATCAAAAGAGATTCTTTGAGATGCTCTCGCAATCATTACAATCAATTGAAGAATTCATCGCTTTTACAAAAACATATCAGGAACTCGGGGTTGATGCTCCGGTATGGCAGGATGTACAGGCAGTCTTCATTCAGGCACAATCAAATCTCGATCTCAAGACGGTAAAGATTGATATCAGGATATCCAATCTTCTCATCTATGCAGACCCACTCTTTCCAAAGGTATGTTATAATCTCCTTGAAAATGCGATTCGCCATGGAGGAGACCTCACCCGGATACAGATCTCAACTGAACCTGTACAGACCGGAATCTCCCTGATTATTGAGGATGACGGAGTAGGGGTCCCGGAAGAGGAGAAGGATTTAATATTCGAGCGGGGATATGGGAAAAATACAGGTTATGGTCTTTTCTTAAGCAGGGAGATCCTGGCAATCACTGATATAGGTATCAGAGAGACCGGGATGAAGGGCACAGGAGCTCGATTTGAGATCCTGGTGCCTTTCGGAAAATATAAAAAATTAACAAAATAATTTGGTGAAAGGGATGGAACAAGAACAATGTGATGGAATGGGCGGATGCGGAGTGTACCGGGAGATCGATACAACAGAGTATAGGATTGATGTTGATCGAGTCCGGTCACTTCAGGATACATGGGGAGTTTCAATGACAAAAGACGGGAAGGTTAGAATTCCGGTTTGTTATTACGACGATGTCCTTCCCCTACTCACACGGAGGAGACCTCCGGGTTAGGATTGATTTGGCTATTTTGTCTTAAGATGAAAAAAAGAACTCAAATATGTCATCCAGGCTTTGAATAAAGAAAAGGGATTATGAAGCCTCAGCCGAGATTTGAACTCGGGACCTGTTGATTACAAGTCAACCGCTCTGCCAGCTAAGCCACTGAGGCGCGAACACATATTTCCCTTAAACAATTATTAAACCCACTGTTCATCCGCACATTTTTCCACCTTGAAATTGACCTTATCTGCATGGCACAGCTGACGGTGGACATTGGCGGAAGACCAGGACTTGACTGCAGGGGGTTCTGCTCCTACTGCTACTTTAAACATGCCCGGGAAGTTCCGCCATTCGGCTGCCGCTATTGTCTCCCCTTCACCAAAGGTTGTGAATACTGTACCAGGAGTGTTCAGGAACGATATGCAGGATTCAAAGACCTGAAAGAGGTGGCAGGAGATATTCTCGCCAACCTACAGCTCCTCTCAGGAGATCTCACCCGGATCACTATCAGCGGTGGAGGAGATCCAAGCTGTTACCCTGAATTCACTGATCTTATCGAACTCCTCGCAAGTCTTGAAGCGCCAATCCACATAGGGTACACCAGTGGGAAGGGGTTCGATGACCCTGATATTGCTGAATTCCTCATCACATCAGGCCTATCAGAGATATCGTTCACGGTCTTCGCTGCAGACCCTGAAATCAGGCGTAAGTACATGCATGATCCAACGCCCGAGGTCTCCCTGGAGATCCTGAAACGTCTCGCCGGAACTATTGATGTATATGCTGCCCTGGTCATTCTCCCAGGTATCAATGATGGAGATATCCTGAAAGATACCATCAGATGGCTTGAGAATGCTGGAGTAAAAGGAGTCATCCTGATGCGGTTTGCAAACGAGACAAACCAAGGTTTAATCCTTGGCAACGCTCCGATCATTGAAGGTCAGAGAATGCAAAGTGTCGAAGAGTTTGCCTCCCTTGTCAGACTAACAAAATCCCTGACTACCATGAGGATTTCAGGTACCCCGCTCTGTGATCCTGACCTCGGATCTCCTTTTGCTATCCAGCATGAACCAGATATCCTCGATAAATTACCAAAAATCCATAAACATGCGGCAGTCATCACCGGTACAGTTGCAGCGCCTTTCATACAGGAGATCCTCTCCAAAAGGGGATCAGGAGCAGATGTCATTGCAGTAAACAAGGAGATTGCTGATCTCATCACGATCGATGATCTCAAAGCCCTTGATCTTTCACTGTTACCCGGGACAGTCATCCTCCCGGGAAGGGCCTTCGTCCATCTTGCAGAGGCGGAAGATGTTTTTTCAGCGGATGGAAAAATCAGAACAGTGCTCAGAGGACCTGAAATGCTTACAGCAGACGGAGAGACCTCAATGGGTATGACCAGAGATGATCTTCTCTCCCTTGAGATGGCGGGTTTTTCTGCACTGATAATCCTAATCAACCAGTATGGGGAAGCGTAACCTTATCACCACTAAGAAGCAATAGTATTCCGCACTTTTACAAAGGTGCTGGCAGATGTAAATCCGACGTGGTGTATTGGCCACGGCCTTCAGGCTTTGGGATTGCAGGGAGTCAGCAGAAATAGCTGTCACTCTTTTCCCGCAGGATTATACTCTGTTCATGTAACGGAGGCTTTTAGATATGGCAAGAATGCATGCTCGCAGAAGAGGTATCTCCCGTTCAGTACGGCCGTACCGCACCTCTGCGCCCGATTGGTCAAACACCGACAAGGAAACGATCATTAAGCAGGTCGTTGATATGAAGAAAGAGGGCCTTTCAAGCGCCCGTATAGGTCTCGTCCTTCGTGACAAGTTTGGTGTACCAAGTGTCAAACTCGCAACAGGAAAACGTGTCGACGAGATTCTGCGTGAAAACGGCCTTGAATCATCAATCCCCGAAGACCTTCGCAACCTTATTGAGAAGGCACTCGGGCTACGAAAACACCTGACCGAGAATAAGAAAGATCTACACAACAAACGCCAGCTCAACCTCACCGAGGCAAAAGTCAGGCGTCTGGTCAAGTACTACGTCAAGAGCAAACGCCTGCCGGCAGGCTGGTTATACAAGCCGGAAACCGCAGAAATCCTCCTCTCCCGCTAACACGGTTACAATATGTCCATTGACACTGCTGCGAAGGATCTTGCATCACATATAACCCGACAGGATCAGGTGGAGATACGTTGCCACCACGATGCTGACGGGATCGCAGCAGGGGCGATCATGAGTATTGCACTCTTCCGGTCCCATATTCCATTTCGGCTCAGGGTGGTCCCACGAATACAGAGCCAGGATATCCCAAAAGGAGGAAATATCCTCCTTTGCGATCTCGGCTCAGGGATACCAGACCTTCCTGAAGAAACGATGGTCATTGATCATCATATCCCCCTTTTTGAAGGACCATATCACGTGAATCCCCGTCTCAATGGAATAGACGGGGACACTGAACTCTCAGGAGCAGGAGCCGCATACCTGGTTGCAAATGCCATCGGTGATAACCGCGACCTTGCAGGACTGGTTCTTTCCGGGATTATTGGAGACGGACAACGTCTTGCCGGCAAAAACCACGAAATATACCTCGAAGGGATGGGTAACGGGATTGTATCCAAGAAAAGGGGTATCCGTCTCGCAGGAAGAGATCTCACCGAACAACTGACTCTGGCAACAAATCCATACCTCCCTGGAATTTCAGGTAGTGAATCTGAAACAACCGCTCTCATCAATCAGTGTTCAGATGGATCAGAACTCTCAACTGACATCCTCCTCTCTCTGCTTATGCTCGATGCCGCGGAGCGGAGCCGGCCAGAGGCGCTTCTGAACCTCTATGGCGATGTATATCAACTGGAACGAGAGGTTATTTCAGATGCTCACAGCCTCACCATGCTCATTGATGCATGTGGAAAGGAAGACCAGGGAAGCATCGCTGCAGCGATCAGTCTCAGAAATTCGTCAGATCTTCCCGCTGCCTGGGATATCGCCCGGAACCACCGTTTGAGGCTCATTGATGAGCTCAATAAGACTCTTGGCACAAGCAGGGAGGCAGAGCAGGTGTATGAGATCAGTGACAAGAGACTGGCTAGCGATGTTGCAGATGCGTTAAACTTCATGGATGGAGAGCAGGCTGTAATCGTGGTTGTAAATCAGGACGATGGCACCAGTCATCTATCAATCAGGGTGCCTGCACGTCAGGGTACTGATCTCGGTACACTTGTTCACAGCCTCGCAGCCGATTGTAGCGGTCATGGAGGTGGCCATACTTCCCGGGCTGGTGCAACGATTTCAAGTGAACACCTCTCAAGATTCATTACAGCCATTCATGAGGTGTACGCATGAAGATCACCGGAATCATCAGAACGGTCCATGACGCCCCAGAATGTGTCGCTGCATCGGTTGCAGCAGATAATTTAAGCGAGATGGTTACACGTGCAACCACCCATGAGGGAACAGGTGTCGTAGAGACGACAATAACAGGAACGAAAATTCGTTCTATAATCGCGTCAATGGACGATTATCTCTCGAATTTAACCGTAGCGGAGGAGTTATGCAAACAGAGTTCTGACAAAGGGTCAGAACATTGATCGGAGCGATCAGAGATGCTATCATAACATATGGAGTAAAGAAATGGCAGGAAAGAAACAGTCAGGAAGAAGAGTTGAAGGATGGAAGGCAAAGTCCTGGTATAAGGTCTACAGCCCTGAGAATGTCGGTAAAGTCTACCTCGGTGACACCGTTTCAGATGACCCAGCAAAGTTGATCGGACGGGTCATGACAGCACCGCTCTCTGAGCTGGTCAACGACTACGCTAAGCAGAACGTCAAGATGAAGTTCTCAATCACCGAAGTAGCTGGAGATTCAGCGTACACCTCATTTATCGGACATGAGATCGCCAGAGATTACATAAGATCCCTGGTAAAACGACGGACCTCACGGATTGAGAGTATCGTTAACTTTGTCAGCAAGGATGGCTGCAAAGTCAGGGCAACAGTCACCTGTTTCACCCTTACCCGGGCTGATCAGAGCCAGCAGCACCTCATCCGCAAGGTCCTTTCAGATGATGTTGTCAAGTACGGAACCGAGAATGAACTTGGTGTATTTGTCAATGCAATCATCAACGGTGAGATCTCCAAGGAGACCTTCCGCAAGGTCAAAGAACTCTATCCAATCCGCCGGATAGAGATCATCAAGACCAAGGTTGAGCTTCCAAAGATCCAGAAGTAATTCTGGATTCCTTTTTTTGCATACGATAACTCTTTTCAGCGGGAACCCGGATATCTGAGCAGAGTGATGGAGATCCGGTATGCGTTTTGCTGAATTTTTTGAGGCTGATGAGGTCAGGCTTGTTGAACCACTCTTTTCAGATCTCTGTTATAAAGAGATGGATGAGTTGCTTCTCCAGATTCCTGCTGAGCGAAGCAGAATCCTGATCGATGAGAACGAAGAGATTCTTAGTGTAGGACTGGAAGGAGAATATGGAACAATTGATGCATCCTGCTTTCATCTGCGGACCCCATCAGATACACTCATCTCCAGACTTGAGGATATGGATGGAGATATCTTTCAGGTTACCAGGAGAGAGTTTGAGAATTCAGTCCGGAAATATTACTCCGATAATCTTATCAACACCAGTGAGATAGCCCCTGATGATCTCAACCCTGAACGACTTGTCATAACCCGTGATCTCATCAATTCTTTTGTCGGAAACGAGCATAGTATCCACTGCCTTGACTGCTGCTGCGGGACAGGGATTGGAACATACCTGATGAGAGAGATGGGCATAAATCCTCTCTCATATGACAATGATGATGCCCTTTTGGCTCGTGGATTTGCCGAAGGGCGTCTTGATCCTGAGAGAACTATGTGGATTGATGGCAGGCTTATCGAAGCTTATCTGACCGAGCCAGTGGACTGTGCATTCGGATTTATGTTTGGAGAACTGCAATTGTTTAACCATGACATTTGGTCAGAGATCATATCAGGAGTCTGCGCTGTCTCTGAACGTGTGATGATTACAGTGGGAACAGAGCCTGAGGCATGTATTATCAAGGGATGGATGAAGTCAGGAGGATATGAGCCTGAAATCTGGGAGAATGACCGTGATCCAATTTACGACAGATGGGTCTGTTCAATCGGGTGAAACTGTAAATATGACCCGCTCTATGATACTCTCTCAGGGAGACCGATGCATCAATGTGATGTTATTTGAGAGCAAAGTGATTAGGGAGCGAAGATACGATATGATAGATACCACGGGTGTAACCGATGCTTGATATCAGATTTGTACGGGCAAGCCCGGAGATTGTCAAAGCCGATCTGGTCAAACGAAACGACACAGAAAAGATTGACTGGGTCGACGACCTCCTCACAAAAGATGCCCGGAACAGGGAACTAATCGGACTCAATAATAAACTGAGGCAGAGACGTAACTCAATTTCACACGATATTAACCGTGCCAAAAAGGCAGGTGAGGACGCTTCTCCCCTAATGGCAGAGGCGGCGAGCCTCCCGCAGAAGATTAAGGACAATGAGGTTGAGATGGATGAACTCTCAACAAAGATCCATTATTACCTCATGCGCCTGCCCAATATTCTCCACGAGAGTGTGCCCCAGGGAAAGGATGACACAGAGAATGTTGAGATCAAGAAGGTCGGAACACCACGAACGTTTGATTTTGAACTGATAAATCACGGTCAACTTGCAGTTGATAACGATTGGGCAGACTTTGAACGGGCCACAAAAACATCGGGTGCAGGATTTTACTTCCTGAAAGGAAATCTGGTTCTCCTCGATCTTGCTCTTCAGAGATTTACTCTCGATATGCTGATGGAGCGGGGGTTCACTCCAATCTCACCACCATTCATGATTAACCGGAAGTCATACGAGGAAGTGACTGACCTCGATGACTTTGAGAAGGTGATGTATAAGATTGATGGGGATGATGCATACCTGATCGCAACCAGTGAGCATCCAATCGCTGCGATGTTTCAGGATGAAATTTTCGAAGAAAAAGATCTCCCCCTTCGTTTAGCCGGAATATCTCCCTGCTTTAGACGTGAGATCGGATCACACGGGCTTGATACCAAGGGTCTCTTTAGGGTACATCAATTCCATAAAGTCGAGCAGTTTGTATACTGTAAACCAGAGGATTCCTGGGAAATCCATGAGGAACTCAGAGAGAATGCAGAGGCAGTTTTCCAGAAACTAGGGCTTCCCTATCGGCTTGTAAATATCTGCACCGGTGACATAGGAACCGTTGCAGCGAAAAAATACGATATTGAGGCCTGGATGCCCAGGGAAAATGCATACCGGGAGGTTGTCTCCTGTTCAAACTGTACGGCATACCAGGCAACCCGTCTGAATATCAAAGTAAGAGACAGTAAGGATTTTGAATCCAAGCAATATGTCCATACCCTGAACTCAACCGCCATTGCAACATCAAGAGCCATGAGATCAATTCTTGAAAATTATCAACAGAAGGACGGATCTGTGGAGATCCCAAAGGTTCTTGTTCCATACATGAATGGAAAAGAATATCTCTGATCCTTCCATTTTTCTTTTTTTCCAGGATTATTTCATTCTGAAGCAGATGATCTGCTGATTGAAACAGGTAGACCACATTACATGGTTGACCAATTAGAAGGGGAAAAAAGGAGGTACTAGGGATTACTCCCTTATAATATTGAAGGGATGACGGGAGATTACACTCCCAGATGGATCTATGTTTTTCACGGACAAGACTCTACAAGAGGTGTGCGTGAAAAGGGATAATTTTCAGGTTTTTTGGATATGAAAAACTGAGTGAGATTAATCTTACTCAGTAATCACCTCATTGGTCCTGATTTTGATCGACTTGCTAACAGGCATGACAAAGATACGTCCATCTCCAATCTTGCCAGTGTAAGCCCCTTTCTTGACAGATTCAATTACAGCGTCTGCATCCTTGTCGCTCACGACAAGTTCAATCTCAACCTTTGGAATAAGATCCACTTCGATTGTACCACCACGGTACTGAAGGCTGATTCCTTTCTGTTCTCCCCGGCCCTGGACTTCAGTAATGGTCATGCCGAAGAATCCAGCCTCTTCAAGGGCAGCTTTTACTGCATCGAGGCGTTCAGGTTTTACAATTGCTTTTATGAGCTGCATAGTTGTACCTTTTTAATCGTTGCGCCTGTTTAATGAATCCTCTCTCCATGCTGGGAGATGTCAAGTCCGACGTACTCTTCTTCTTCACTTACACGCAGACCAATTGTCTTTTCAACAACCAGTGCAAGCACGTAGGTAAGTATGAAGGCGTAAGCGATGGCAGCGAATGCTCCAATGCATTGGGAGATAAACTGCTGTGCATTCCCTGCAAGAAGTCCATCCTTACCACCCACAACCGCTACTGCAAATATACCAGTTGCGAGTGCACCCCAGAGGCCACCCATTCCATGAACGGCCCATGCATCAAGGCTTTCATCAAGGCCCTTTCTGATTCTGAAGAGCATCATACCATAGCAGAGTACACCTGCGACAGCTCCAATGACGATGGAACTCATGGTGTCAACAAATCCTGCTGCTGGCGTGATTGCAACAAGACCTGCAATGGCTCCTGATACCAGACCGAGTGAGGCAGGCTTTCCATGAACCCAGCTTGCAAGCATCCATGCAATTGCACCAGCTGCTGCTGCGGTGTTAGTCACAACAAATGCACTTGCTGCAAGGCCGTTTGCTGCGATTGCACTCCCTGAGTTGAATCCGAACCACCCAAACCAAAGCAATGCTGCTCCAAGAAGGGTTACCGGAATGTTATTTGGCTCCATGGAGTGTTCGCCAAATCCCATACGTTTACCAAGGACGAGTGCTACTGCAAGAGCACCAAACCCAGAACTGATATGCACAACCGTCCCTCCTGCAAAGTCCAGTGCACCGAGTTGTGCAGTCCATCCTCCACCCCAAAC
Organism: Methanospirillum lacunae; assembly: GCF_003173355.1. Lineage (NCBI taxonomy): Archaea > Methanobacteriati > Methanobacteriota > Methanomicrobia > Methanomicrobiales > Methanospirillaceae > Methanospirillum > Methanospirillum lacunae. The sequence continues at coordinate 321,090 of NZ_QGMY01000007.1, forward strand.
CCAGTGGGCAAGTGGATCATACACGAGGGTAGTCCACAGGATGGCAAAGACGAGGAATCCTGACCACTTTACCCGCTCTGCCATTCCTGATGTGATGATTGCCATCGTAACCGTGGCAAAGACCAGCTGGAAAACCATGTAGAGAAGGGCGGGAACCGGCAGTTCTGTACCGGCGATAACTGCACCATCCTGACCTACTCCGGCAAGGCCGAGGTTTGCCAGTGATCCGATAAAGCCGCCTACATCAGGTCCGAATGCGAGCGAATATCCGAATAAAACCCACTGAAGGCTTACTACAGCGAATGCTACGAGCGAAAGAGCGATCATATTGATGAGGTTTTTCTTTCGTACCAATCCACCATAGAAGAGCCCGACACCCGGGGTCATGATCATGACCAGGGCAGTGGAAGCTAAAACCCATGCTGTTGCTCCAGTATCAATGTCCATGTTTTCAATTCACCTGTTTGATCACCAATAATGCTGACTCTCTTATCGTAAATTACTTAAAGATTTTCCCAATGCACAAACGCACTACAAAAATCCACGATTCGGAGTCGAAACTTACCTGAACGGATCTACTCCGCCCGGGTTAGTAAGAAGTTGTCTTCCACCTTATTTAAATTTTTTTAGTGATGGTGATCGACAATTCTCATCAGAAGGTTATTCAGGAAGAATAATTGGTTGATGGATCTAAAACGCAGGTGATTAAAGAGATGATTACACTTTTCTCAAAATTCTACAGAATTAATGAAAGGAAAAAAATCATACAAAATCATCAATTTTGGTGTAAAATTTGAGAAACACCACAGGATATACAGTAAGAAGTGATGATAATGAGGGTCAGCGGTGTCTCTTTCCAGGCCTTTTTTTTCTTTTCTCCATGAGACTACCATGAAGTTCTGCCTGCCTACCTCTCTGTCTCTGGAGAAGGGCAGCTTCTTCATCTGTTGCACAGTCAAGCTCAGCAAGGATTTCAAGGGGATCTTTGGTTTCCTTTACAAGATCAATGATTCTTGTAAGCCTTTCCACACCAATGAAGTGTTCTGCCATCAGACGGGAAAGAGGAGTGAGGCGGATGGTTCCCCCTTCACGAAAGACCAGATTCCTCTGCAACAGAAGTTCTTCGACCGGTTCAGGCTCACCCACAAGACTCGCTTCAATCTTCTGCATTATATTTCGGTCACCTGCAGCCACCACAGCATTTGCAACATAAATCTCAGAACTCTGCTCTAGAGTGTAAACAGGAGCAACTTCTCCCATTTCGCCTTTCAGAAGACCCATGGCAACTTCTTCTTCAGTCATCCGTGAACTCCGGGAGTATGACCCTCCTGGTTCTGCAAGGATCACCACTTTTCCAAGATCATGGTAATCAGGTCGTCCTGCCCTTCCTGACATCTGCTGGAACTCCTGCACGGTCAACCACTCAATTCCCATCGCCAGTGAATCAAATATTACCTGTGATGCAGGGAAATCAACGCCTGCTGCGAGAGCAGCAGTTGTGACAACAGCCCTGATCTCACCTTTTTCAAACTGGTTTTCAACATGGCGCCGCTCTTCCTGGGTCAGACCAGCGTGGTAAGGGGCCACTCCTTCACCTAACTTGTCAGAGATAACATGACACCGTGCCCGGGAATTGGTAAAAATAATAGTCTGATTATGAAATCCTTTAGAAGAGACCTTGTTGTACTCATCTTGGACCAGTTTCTTCTCTGTGGGTATCTTCTGCTGGCGTTCAAGAAAAACCAGATATCTCTCAAGGGTCACCGGGCGCTCATCATACCGGACCAGTTCACAGGATAATTTCTTTGCAAGAAGTTTTGGATGTCCTATTGTTGCACTCAAATACAAAAACTGGGCTTTTGGTGAGTTGAACTTCATCCTGGCAATAAGACCGTCAACACGATGCCCACGCTCCTTATCCTCCAGCATCTGGACTTCATCTATGACCACTGTACCGATGTCATGCAGTTTCATACCACACCTGAGCAGGTGGTCAATTCCTTCATACGTCGCAATAATGATAGAAGCTCCCCGATCACGGTTCCCGGGGCGACGGTTGTCACTGATTTGGATACGACTTGTTCCGGTGATGATGGATATCTCAGCGATCTTTCCATATTTTTTTGCAAACCGATCGTATTTCTGAAATGCGAGTGCCACCAGAGGGACAAGGAAAATCATCCGACCCCTCTTCTCAAGGAAATTCTTGAATCCAGCCATCTCACCAATGAATGTTTTTCCACTTGCGGTAGCTGCCACCACAAGGAGGTCTTTCCCGTACAAAAGACCGGCCTCTACAGCAATCTGCTGGACCGGCATCAGAGACTCAACATTGGCAAGATCTACAAACTGGCGGGGCAGGGGAAGCTCATCCAGCCTGCTAGTCTCAACAACAGGATGGGCAATCAATCGATCATAGAGAGTATGATCAAAAGAATGCTCACCAGGCTCAATGGTGGCAAGCACCCGATCAACACTTCGGTACTTATCAAGCAGTTCATCAAGATGAGAGAGAGCATTCCTGCCCAACCGTCCCATGTGGGCAAGTTCACGCCGGAGTTCTTTACGGGCACAGGGTAGGCAGATCCACTCATCTTCTCCGTACATTATCGCCTGATCACGGTCCAGTTCTGCAATGCGATCTTCCATCAGACAGAAACGACAGAGTTCAACATAGGTGAACGGGATCTGCAGATCATGCAAAAAAGCCTCAAATGGCCCATCTGGACAGGTGAGGCGAACCTTTGCACGCCTCAAGTGAATGACCAGATCCCTTGTCGGCAGGTTTCTGTACCCAGAACCACTCCCTCGCCTCATCCGGTAATGGGAAGGCCTGATACCCTTGGGTGTATCTATGAGTTCTATGATGGCTGTCGCATTTACATGATGAGTTTCAAAAAACAGGATCTTGTAATACTTTTTAGTCGGCTGAACGATTGCCTTCATGCAGCTACCAGATCATGAATCTCATAACTGAGCTCTGCCTGTTCAAGCTGTTTCAGATACTCGGTGAAAAACTCATCTACAATCACAATGCCGCAGGGGATGCCGTGCAGAGCTGCTTCTATTACACCTTCACGCGAACCAAAATAGAGATCGGGCACCCGTCCGATTTTTTTGAGCGAGACCCAGGCTTCAAGCCCGACACATGCGACAACCGAAACCCCGCCGATAACCTCGGTAAGTTGGTCGAGTTTGACATTTCGTGAGCCTCCACGCTCAACCCTCGGAACCTTACATACCTGGACAATAGACTCCTTGTGATCGATAATCCCATCCAGTTTAGCAACCCCTGTCTCCTCACCTTTCGGTGTATCAACCGCGATCTCACCATTTGCAGTAGTCAGTTTCCGGGATGCATATAAAATGCCCCCTTTCATGTACACCCCTACCCTGTCGCCCTTTCGGAGATCCTCTGCCGCTATTGCTGTCCATACCGAGACCTGATGGATAATGTCATGCCTCACATGCTTTGCATAGATTTCAAGCATCTCGGCATTCTGAAGGATCCACTCAATCCCTTCACGGGTTACCTCATATCTCCCCCTGCCAGGGGCCTTTATCATACCTTCATCAACCAGATCACGGATATATTCTGATATCGCCTGAGGTGTTACCCCAAGCATTGCTGCAATCTCCTGCTGCCGTACTGCAGGTTGATGCTCAGCTATTTCAACAAGAATTTGAAACCGGGAGACATCCCGTTTATTACGCAGGATCGTATATCCCGGCTCGTCTTCATTCTTCAAGTATAACCAGTCCCTGGCCCTTCACATCAAGGTGTGGAACCCGTTTTGCTACTCCTTTAATGTATATCGGGGTTACATTAAACCTTCGTGCAATGTCATTTATTGAAGAGTTTCCTTTAGATAACTCTCCTTCAAGGCTATCGCCCTTAACTCCTATTTCTGATTCTTCAGAGAATGCAATCGAGAGCAGATCTGCAAGATCCGAGAAATTGCACTGAAAGTTGGCCCTGAATTTGCTATATGTTGCCTTATACTCCTTTTCCGGCTTTTTACCTGGCTCGGGCATGCGCCATTTCTCTTCAAGGAGGTTGCCTTTCTTGAGTATCAGCAGACACTCCCTGACTCCGTCTTCCCCCACTACATCACCGATCTCGCTTCTGGTCATCCAGTTCTTGTTCAGCATATCAAGAATCTTCTTATAGACAGTATTGTTGAAGATGACAAAAAGCGGGACCAGTTCTACGGGATCATTGACTATTCTGATATGACCCGTCAATTCAAAACCCTATAATTATAACGTCTGATAAAAAAATAAAGGTTTGTTGTGTGAGTAATGGAAAGACAGGGCCGGATAATTATCAGGGGTATCGTACAGGGTGTGGGGTTCCGTCCTTTTGTCTATGCAAAAGCACATGAACTCGGAATAGTTGGAACAGTCCAGAATGCCGGGTCAGAAGTCCGTATTAACGCCTATGGTGATAAGTTCGAAAAGTTTAGAGACCTTGTTGCTGACGGAACACCCCTCTCAGTGATAGACTCAGTAGAAACCCTTCCCATACAAGGTCCATGGCCGGACTCATTTTCAATAATTCCAAGTGCCGAGGGATCTCTCACCGGACTTATTCCACCTGATGTTGCAACCTGTGACGACTGTATTGAAGATATATTTAGGATATCAGGAAGATATGAAGGTTATTTTGCCACCTCATGTGTGAACTGTGGACCACGATACTCGATCATCAGAACACTCCCTTATGACCGGGAACGTACAGCGATGGATGAATTCCCCCCTTGTAATGAATGCACAACTGAATACGTAGATCCGCTTTGTCGCCGGCACCATGCCCAGACCATAGCCTGTAACTCCTGTGGACCACAACTTACCCTTCTTACTAGTACAGGAGAGATCCTACAAATCCAGGATCCCATCAAAGAAACATCAAAACTCCTTGATCAGGGTGAAATTTTAGCAATCAGAGGAATAGGAGGGTTTCATATCGCCTGCATCGGGGATGTCGCCGAAGAACTCAAAAAGCGGCTTGGCAGACCTGAGCAACCTCTTGCCATCATGGCTCATCTGGACGTTATCCGGAAACTCACCGATATCTCAAATGAAGAGGAAATAACTTTGAGGAGTCCGGCTGCTCCAATAATGGTTCTTGACAAGAAGGATCCTACAGCAATTTCACATGTAAGTAATCTACACACTGTCGGCTGTATGCTCCCATATACCGGATTGCATCACCTGATCTTCGCAGCCCTTAAATCTCCATTCCTGATCATGACCAGTGCCAATGTCCCCGGGTATCCTATGATAACGGATCAGGAGCAGATTGTTTCCAGGTTATCAAAAACGGTTGGATATATCCTCACTCACAATCGGGATATCGTAAACCGTTGTGATGACTCAGTAATCAGAAAAAACCTGATTATCAGGCTTTCCCGGGGACTCGCACCAAGGAGGGTGGCACATGACCTTGGAAACGAGGCCATTCTGGGGGTAGGCCCTGAACTCAATGCAAATGTCACTATTTACCGGGATGGGTTCACAATAACCTCACCCCATATAGGAAATGTTAGAAATCCTGCTACCTTCGCCTACCTGACAGAGACAATAGAAAGACTTTCCAGCCTGTTAAAACCAAATATCAAAGTAATTGCCCACGATCTTCATCCTCAGTTTCTCTCAACACGTTTTGCTAAGGAGATGGCTGAAGATATCGGTGCCACAATTATTCCAGTTCAGCATCATATGGCCCATATTGCCGCTGCCTGCCAGGATCCATGCGTTGGCATTGCCATTGATGGTGTTGGGTATGGAACTGACGGTACAGTATGGGGAGGAGAGATCTTTACCGGTGAGGTACCTCATTTGAGTCGCGTTGCCCATCTGCAACCGGTTTTAATGCCAGGCGGAGATTTAGCAACAAAATTCCCTGAACGAATGTTGTATGGGATCCTTCCAGATGAGCAGACAGAACAGATCTTAACTTCGCGAGGCTGGAGTGAGCCAGACCTTAAAATTTTAAGCCAGCAGGTTAGTAAACGGTTCAATACAGTTCAGACAACAAGTACAGGGAGAATCCTTGATGCAGCAGCTGCACTCCTAGGGATCTGTAGACAAAAAACCTATGATGGAGAACCTGCGATGAAACTTGAATCTGCAGCATGGGGAGTGAAACCAGAACTGTGGCCACTATCCTTTGGAAAGGACCAAGACAGTAGAATTCTTGATACTTCATCCCTCCTCATGATCACCAGGGATAAGTACGCCAGGTCTGAAAGTGATGCAAGTGCAATTCAAACGATTGCTTCCTCATTCCAATTTAACCTTGCACGGGGTATCGCTAAACTCGCGATTGACGCTGCCGAAGAAGAGGGATATACGAATATCGCACTCTCAGGGGGTGTTTCATATAATGAAGCAATAAGAAGAACGATTGCAGAAGAGGTCAAAACACAGGGAATGAAACTGGTTATCAACAGAGAATATCCACTTGGTGATGGGTGTATCTCATACGGTCAATGTGTTTGGGCAGGAATGAGCAGACAATAAATATTGATGCCCAGATTCTTAATTAAAAAAAATTATTTTGATTTTGTCTCTATAATTGAGGTTTTCCTGACAATGGCTGAATTGTCATTGTTCTCAACCTCAAGTGTAACTGTATATCGCCCGATGCCCCCGTACACGTGTAAGGGGTTCATTACAGTGGAATATACACCGTCGCCAAAGTTCCAGTGCCATTTTGTGGGAATTCCCTCAGAACGATCAACAAATTGGACAGATAAGGGTGGCACTCCTGTCACTGGAGTTGCAGAAAAATTCGCAACTAGAGGGACAGGGGTTGGAGTTGGAGTAGATGTTGCCGTTTTTGTCGGAGTTGGCCCACTACTATTCACTATAATATATCCCGGTTTTGTTACTGATGCAGTTCCCCCTTCAGAAAAGGTAACCGTTAATGAAACCGGGTAGGTACCTGATGCATATACATGAGACGGACTTTGAAGATCGGACGAAGTACCATCCCCAAAAGACCAGATGTACCCGGATACAGAACCATTAACCAGAGGAGTAAAGACGACCGTCAAAGGGGCAGCGCCCGAACTTGGTGATGCAGTAAAATCAACAGTTCCAGGAACCGGAGTTGGTGAAATGGTGACAGTAGGGGTCACCGTAGGGAAAGAAGTGGGTGTTGCTGTCGGAGTTGACGTCGCTGTGACCGTGACAGTAGGTGATGCAGTAGGGGCAGGAGTGGCCGAACCGACAGTTATCGTTGAATTGACTATTGTTGCACTTATTGGTGAACCACTATCATCTGTCAGTTCCCCAATTGATGCTACCATACTCGTGGTACCTGTAGCAACTCCTTCCATAGAAAAAGTACAGAGAGTCACATTTGTTGCGCCAGCTTCTATCCCACCCGTGAGATCAACACCAACAACCCTCACTTGATCAGCAGGCAGAGTGGTGCTGTTTTTCATCGTATACACTGATGGAAATGTAACAGATACAGGCCTCGCAATTCCAACAGGGGTCATCGAGGTATCAATTTTAAAGCCCGCGAGTCCATTCGGTACCGAATCCAAGACCAGAGCAGAAGAACCGGTAGAACCTGTGCCAGCAATAGTTACATTCTGAATTGTCAATGTCACAGCAGAAGACACAGAGATAAGAGAACAAAAGAACAAAATCGATACCAAAGCAGGAATTATTCTCCGACGTAATCCATCACATTTTTTACTCATGATCTCAACCTTTGGTTCCATGCTCCATATTATTGAAAACAAAAGAGAGAGCCTCAGGGGCTCATGTTCACATATTCGACAATCTTGTTAGTCGGTGGGAAATATGGCTGATCATAGAAGTAACTCTGGATGACTGCAAGCCCATTCCTGACATCAAGGGTATCAGTCCAATTTGCATATCCATCCTTAACCAATGTCAGGTTATGAGTTCCTACAGCCAGGTTAAGAACCATCACATCAGTCATACCAACTTTCTTATCATCAATGTATGTTGTTACCAGTTCCGGGTAGGTCACAATGTATGCGGCTCCGGTCTGTGGGGGATCAGCAACAAGTTTTCCAATCTCAGCATAATGGGGCACCATCTCATATCCGGATACGAATGTAGGCAAAACACCATTGTTTGCAATTACCGGGTCTACTATGTCATAATACCCTTCTTTATGAAGCCTGAGTTGATAGGTTCGGGGTGTAAGGTTGGTTACATTTACCGGGGTAATGCCCTGGTACGCATTATTCAGGTAACATTCTGCCCCATCAGGAACAGAATAAATTGTCATTGAAGTTTTGTCTCCACGCTGTGGCATCCTCATATTTGCAGCAACAATGTAGTTTGCCCGTGACGTTTCGTTGCTGTACTGGCTGTTGGAGGCATTTAATGAGACAGAGTAGATTCCAGGAATACGATAGATATGTTGCGGATTCTCTACGACCGACGTTGAATCAGATGAATTATCACCAAAGTTCCATAAGAATTTTGTAGGGTATCCTTCTGATAGGTCTGTAAATTTTACGGTCATTGGTGAAGGTCCACTGGTTACATCTGCTGTGAAGTTAGCGATAACTGTCGGAACTGGTGTCGGGGTTGCCAGTTGCACAATTGTTTGAGTAGGTGTGGGAGTTATTGTGGGAACTGTTGTGAGTGTCGGGGTTGCCGTAATCGTTTGTGTTGGAGTTACTGTTGGTGAACTCGTTATGGTCGCTGTAGGTGTCGGAGTGATAGTCGCGGTAGTTGTAGATGTTATGGTTGGCGTAGGACTAGGAGTCGGTGTTGAGGATGAACCTCCTACTACGATTCCAGCCTGTGACATGGAAAACTGAATCGCATTCCCACTATCATCTGTAAGTTCTGACACCGTTAGAACAAGATTGGTTGAACCTGCTGCAACTCCCTCAATTGTAAGAGTTGCAACCGGAACATTGGTAGCTCCTGACTTAATGGTGTCCGAAAGATCAACGGCCGTTATATTAACTGACTCTCCTGGAAGGGTTCCATCCACATTTTTCATTGAGGCCCAGTCAGGCATCGTAACAGCGGTGATCTTTGCAACTCCGGATGTGGAAAGTGCTGCATTTAATTTATATCCAGCAAGGCCGGTGGAGACTGTATCAATGGTAATCGGAATGCTGGCACTCTGGCCAGCTCCGCTGATGCTTACCCCTGATAGTTCAATAGTCGTTGCTGATCCTACCCCGACAAGGAGCAGGCATCCAATAAGGAACAATGCAATTCCATTTCTTTTCTGAATCATGTTATTCACCATATCTTCACCAGTGTGAGTAGGCATCGAAAAATTTCTGGATATCATTGCCATCAACTACCCCATTATAGTTATAATCAAACGGAGCGACAGGATATGAATTCAGGTAATCTTTTGACCATTGCTGGAAGAAAACCGTAACATCGTTCGAATTAACAATCCCGTTACCATCAAAGTCATCAATCAGACCGTCATGCGTCAAGTCTGGTTTGAGATCATTTGGAGGTGTTGTATAGCCAATCAAGGCACCGACTGAACTTACGCGTATCGGAGCACTTGTTGACGTCAAACCCATGAATGAATCGCCAAACTGAGCGGTTGAAGCTGAAACGTTCAGGCTCATCACTGCAGAACCGGATGCCGATCCATAGAGTGTGATGTTACCGAGAGAGACATTTTGCGACCCATATCCAATTCTGCTAGATGTATCAAGCCCCGCAAGTGTCAGGTATTGTGCCTTGCCTTCAGGACTTGCTGTTACAGACCATTTGTCTGCATCAATCCACCAGGGATGATCAACAACAAGACCGAAGTTAGTTGCATTTGTACTGTTCAGATCCAGTTTGATCTTAAAACTGGAAAGACCATAGTCTGCCCTGCTCAGGCTGACCTGTACCTTTCTCCAGTTGTTTGAACCTGTTGTCATGTTCACTACCGTTGGGTTAAACACAACCGTCCCTGAAGTACTTGCATTGTTGATCTGAATTGTTTGGTTTACCGAGCCACCATACTGGCCGTACTTGTTCCAAATCATAAGAAGAACCGGATATAAACCAGGAGTCGGATATGAGTGAGACGGAGTACCTGAAACATTTGTTACACTTCCATCCCCAAACATCCAGTACCATTCTATTGGGCTGCCTGAACTGGTATCATTGAACTGGATTGGTTGGGTTACAACTCCAGAGGATGGTGTTGCTGTAAAACTGACAGACATCGGGCTAGCAACGCCAATAGACTGATTGTACATCATACCGGTCGTGGAAGTATTTGGCCAAGTGTTATTTGCTACCTTCAAAACTGGTGTGAAATCCCCTACAACGCTGTAGAGATGAGTCTGATTTACCCAGTTATTATTTGCAGGCCATGTAGAATCACGGGTTTGAGTGCTATGGTTTCCATCACCAAAATCCCACCATGCATTATCAATAAGGTTCGAAGTTGAGGTATCTCCCTGGAAAAAGACACTGAGAGGAATTGTTCCGTTATACTTGGTATAGAGAGCCGGAGCTGTTCCATTAAAGAGCAGAGTTGGACTGATATTACCGTTGACTGTGATATAATCCTCACGTCTTGATAAACTGGGATCACCACACTTATTCCAGACACTCAGATTAACGGAGTATACTCCTGGATTCCAGTACGTGTAACTTGGGTTTTTCGACGTACTTGTAGCACTCACATTGGAATCATCAAACTTCCAGTTCCAGGTAACAGGAACTCCGTCAGACTTGTCATAAAAATTCACAGTAAGGGGTGCAACTCCGGTTACCGGAGACGCCTCAAATCCAGATGTGACATTTCCATAAACAGAAACATAATTCGTTTTAGTCAAAGTACTAGTTCCGGCAACGTTTGAGGCTTTCAACGTAACCGAGAAATTCCCACCTATACTGTAGACATGTGACACATTCTGTGTCGTAACTGTTGCACTGTTATCTCCAAAGTTCCATTCCCATGCAGTAGCAGAACTGTTGGTTGAGGAACTTCCAGAAGTGTCAATGAACGACACCTCTGCTCCAGGACACAGTTCAAGGCGATCACTTCCAGTTGTATTAGTGAAACTTACATATGGGGGTGCCATAACCCGGACTGCTCTCTTCACCGATGTATAATTACAACATGTTCCAGTCAGTGGTGTCAATGTTACATTGTACGTTCCAACTGAGGAAAACTGGTGAGTCGGATTCTTCTCTGTTGAATTCTGGGTCCCATCTCCAAAATTCCATTGGTATGATGCCGGAGTATAATTGATTACATCTGGGGAGAATGAGATCGGAGCCTTCCATGGAACATCAATAGGTGTCTGTGAGTTGTTATATGCCGGGAGGGTGAAATTTGCAGAGATATACGGATTACATACAGTAATTGAAGTCGGGTTTGACATCGAGGAGCCAGTATAAGAGTACAATGTCAATGTTGGCTGGTATGTTCCAGTTGTATTGTACTGATGAAATACATCTACTGCAGTAGCTCCAGTGGTATTAGTATTCCCATCTCCAAAGTTCCATATCCGTTGCACGATATTTGCAGAGGTCGCTGAGGTATCATTGAATCTTACGACCAAAGGAGCGGGACCACAGGTGAGGTTCGGAGAAAAGGAGGCTAGCAGACTGCTTTTTCCAAACTTCATAACAAAGGCATCATAGGTGTTGGAACTATACGTCTCTAAAATACCTCTGTCGATTCTACTGCCATTATACCAACTTGAATCACCAACAGGATATGTTGACTGATTAATCCAGTTCAGAACAGGAAAACAATCATTGGTGCAGTTGCTACCACTTACGAGATCCTGAATTGAAGGTGAATCAGTCCACCCGGTAATATAAACTGTGTTTCCATCCCCAGACACCGCAACTGCGTGAGATACCTCGCTGCTACTCCCACCAAAGACGGTAGAGTATACCCAGTCACTCCCGGCCGCATTCACGCATGTCAGGAATCCATCCTGATCACCGGTGTAGGTGATAGATTTAATAGAGTCATACTTTGGGAAACTTTCTGATTTTGTATATCCTGTCACATACGCACGGCGACTACTATCTACTGCAATGCCATATCCCCAATCATCTGAGCTTCCACCAAGATAGGTCGAATAGAGAAGGCTTGCTCCGTCAGTCGAGAATTTTGTGACATAGGCATCCTTTTCAAAGTAATCATACACCCACCCTTTTTTCTTTTGTTTTGCATACGTAGTGACCGGGAAATCAGTCGATGCTGTGGCTCCGGTCACATAGGCACTAAAGTCTGAATCGATTGCAACCGCTTCACCGTAGTCGTACCCTGTTGAACCTCCAAGATAGGTTCCATACACCAATGGTGATGAAGCAGCAAAATTAAACTTCATTAAAAATGCATCTTGAGTCCCTTTCAACGTCTTCTGGTAACCGGTCGCAGTTGAGGGGATCAGATTATTCGAGGATGTAGTTCCGACAACATACACCATCCCCTGGCCGTCTACTGCAATGCCATTTCCAGATTCTGTATTACTACCACTAATGTAGGATGAATACTCCAGGCTATTTCCGGTTGGATTGAGTTTCGAGACAAAACCATCACCCATCACTGCATTATTATTTGGAGATTCCTGATATGCCCCGGATGTTACCGGGTAGTTTTCTTCAGTTTTCTTCAGTGGGCTGTTCCCAACAGTTGAACCGGTGATATATGCAGCACCCAGACTATCAACAACAATATCATTTGCCTGATCCGCAAAGTTTCCACCAAGATAGGATGAATACCAGAAGTTAGTTCCATCAGCACGGAGTTTAGTCACAAAAGCGTCATTTGAACCATGCAGGCGTCCTCCATTCTGAATCGGCAATAAAACAGGGAAATCAGAGGAGTATGTGTCACCGGTTATGTAAACATTGTTGGAACTGTCCACTGCAATACCCCGGCCGAAGTCAGATGAACTTCCTCCAAGGAATGTTGAGAATGCAATTGAAGCATTGCCATTTGAATCCGTAGTGAGTTTGGTAACAAAGACATCCCGGCTGTTATGACAGTATGTTCCGTTGTAACTAATCGGAGAGTTGACATTTAGAGGGTTTACAACAGGGAAATTACAGGATGAGGTATACCCGGTTACATATGCATCGCCGGAACTGTCAATAGCAATGTCCATTCCATAATCCTCAAGAGCCCCTCCGAGATAGGTTGAATACTGAAGGTACGGATCGATGATCAGGGTGTATGCAGGATTATAATCGCCCAGTTTAAATTCGACTCGGTTATTGTCAAGTACAGTGTAATTAGAACTGACTTCTGATCGGGTTCCATTTATTTCCTGATAACTTACCGGTGCAGCTTCGATAAGGTTTCCAAACTTTGTTTTGACAATCAATGATCCGTCAGCAGCCAGTGTTATGTTCTCAGCACCAGAGTAAACCAGTTTAATGGATTTGGGATCCGCACCCGGGCTGACCTGATATTCTCTCTTGAGTACCCCTTTTTCGCCAGCATATGACAGGTTGATACCTGGCAGGATACTTGCATACTTGATCTCTCCATACCAGGGAACATGTTGCTTATATGCCGACTCATTCTGGCCCATGAGGAAATTGGCATACCCCGGGAGTTGATTAATTGCCTCGATGTCAATACCGGCCCGGGCACCTTCTAGGGTGACAACCAGCGGGTGGAGCCCACTCTCATCGCCGCCTGTATCATTCCCACCAACACCGGAGACAAGCAGCCCGTCCTTAGTAAAATCAAAGGAAAAGTCCTGTGATTTTGCCTGATATTGAATGATATCAGGCGACTGTCCTACATTTTTAATAAACTGGACAGGCTGGGAGGAGAGTTCCTCAATTGAAACATTACCTCCAGTCGTTACACTCCCCGCTGCCGGCATCCAGCAGACCAGCAAAACAAGGAGCGCAGTTATCAATACATTATGTTGTATTCGTATCATCTCATGCATACCCCCGAACCTTTTTTTTGTAGCACGCAAATCCCCCACATTTTATCTGAAATATAATAATAATCCTAATTATTACATTTCATTAGAGGGCCCACATTCCCGGGCTTTCCTTTGCTAAACAACACCCATCTCATACCATGTACAATATGACAAGGATGTCTTTTTATGGATTATAAGTGTTTCTAAAAATAGTGGACGAAATCCGTTATTATCGAAAACCGGAAAGATGAAAGAACCCGTATCTTCATTAGAGGCAGAAAAAGAATTATATTAGGAGCCTATATTCAAAAATACGTATAAATTCGGGAAATGCGCCTATTGGTTATCCTTCCCTGTAACACTCTCCTCTTCATCTGAGGTTACTTCCCTTCTCATAGAAGGGAAGAGGATGACCTCCTTGATCGAGGTGTTACTGGTACTGAGCATAACCAGACGGTCAATTCCAATACCCACACCACCTGTCGGGGGCATGCCATACCCAAGTGCATTCACAAAATCGTAGTCATGCATTTGGGCTTCTTCGTCGCCAAGACGGCGTTTCTCTTCCTGGGCTTCAAACCGTTCAAGTTGATCCAGAGGATCATTCAATTCCGAGAACCCATTTGCAAGTTCCATTCCAGCGATAAAGAGTTCGAACCGCTCCACATACCCTTGCTTTTCCCTATGCACCTTTGCAAGGGGAGAGTTCTCGATTGGGAAATCAATGATAAATGTTGGCTGAATCAGTTTCTCTTCAACCAGAGTCTCAAAGAAAAGAGGAAGGGCCTCGCGGTGGCTGCAAACAGCCTCTATTCCTTCCACCCCGAGAGTTTGTCCTTTCTCCTTGAGTTCTTCAAGTGTATATTCAAAGATGTCAACTCCACCAATGGTCTTCACTGCCTCGTCCATCGGCATTGAGTTCCAGGGAGATGAAAAATTTAGGGTCTGTCCTTCATAGGTGACCTCATATCCGCCAGTCACTTCCTTAACAATACCGGATATTATCTCTTCAGTCAGGCTCATCATATCTCTATAATCAGCATATGCCTGATAGATCTCCACCATTGAGAATTCAGGGTTGTGACTGGTGTCAATATCCTCATTCCTGAAGTTCTTGGCTATTTCAAATACCTTCTCAAATCCTCCGACTACTAGCCGCTTCAGATAGAGTTCAGGAGCAATCCGCATGTACAGCTTCTGCTCAAGGTAGTTGTGGTAGGTTGTAAACGGCCTGGCATTTGCACCACCATAGATCGGTTGAAGAGTCGGAGTCTCAAATTCCAAAAATCCGCGTGAAATCAAGTTATTTCTAAGCTCGGATAGGATCCTGCTCCGGGTCCTGAACGTCTCCCTGCTCTCCTCATTGACGATCAGATCCAGGTATCGCTGTCGATATCGTTTTTCCAGATTCGTCAGACCATGAAACTTTTCAGGCAGTGAACAGAGTGCCTTGGTTAGGAGTTCAAAATCATCAACCCAGAGAGTGATTTCGCCAACCTTGGTTCTAAACACTCGTCCCGTGACTCCAACAATATCACCACGCTCAACCCCTGATTTAAACACTGCAAACTTCCCTTCAGGGAGTGAATCTTTTCTGATATAAAGTTGGATTCTTCCAGATTCATCCCCAAGATCGCAGAAAAAGGTCTTGCCGTGATCACGGACAATGTAGATCCTGCCTGCAGTCTTTACCTGTTCAGGGGAGGGGTCGTGGGTTGCCGAATCGAATGCTTCCCTAATATCGGCAATCGTGTGGGTTCTCTTAAATGTTGGAGGATAGAGAGGGACTCCTTGATCCTCAAGAAGACTTCTTTTTGCGAGACGCTGCTCGTCGAACTGTAACGCTGGATTATCAAATGACATGGTTGATGTATCTCCTCCCCCTGGTTTGCCCTAGTTGCTGACAGTCTATCCGGGACGGGGGAGGGGCTGACTAGTGCAAGCCCCGACGGTTATGACCTGTTTATATTCAGCAATACCGCAATATTCGCTTAAATTATCAAGGGCAGGCCGGAAATAACCTTCGTAAAAAGAGGAGGGTTTTGAGTCCCTGGGAAAAAACAGATACGTGTAAGAACAAGAAAATAAAAAAAGGTCAGATCTTCCTGACGTAATAAAAACCTATAATCGCAAGTGTTAAAACGATCAGAATGGGGGAAGGCCAGGGTACCCCATTAGACGTCGTTCCTGCAGCTTTGGTGTCAGAGGTTAGTGCAGTATTTATCTGAAGCACCTGTCCTGGTATGACTTCAAAAGACGAATTATATTCCTGATATCCATCAAGTTTTATTGAGTAGGTATGCTTTGCTGAACAGACGGCTTCAACTGTAGCAGGAGTTGTTCCTTTCAGTTGCCCATCAACAATGATATCAGCACCTGCAGGATCTGAACTCACCATCACGAGGCCGCATGCCTGTGGCATAGGGCTTGGATCCATCTGTACTGTCACCGGAGTAATTACTCCTGCAGTGGCCATAACCATGGCTTCAAAATCTTCGTAATTCCTACTTGTGATATATATTCTATGACTTCCCGGAGAGACATTAGAGATCTCAAGAGGTCTTCCTGTTTCAGTCAGTCCCTGGTATTGATCATCAAGAAACACAGTGGCGCCCGGAGGTTCGGTGGTTACAACAATAAAGCCTCCCGATGCACCACTCGCCGGATGTAGAGAGGCATACACAGGGGTTATCACCTGATTCTGAACTGACACCCATTCAAGATAGTCATCATATCCGGCACGACTAACTTTAACTTCATGCCGACCGGGGGGAATATTTCCTACAACAAGATTGGTTGTTCCTGCATACACACCATCTACATACGCCATGGCCCCACCGGGATCTGAACTGATTTCAAATGTCCCTGAACCAGTGCGGATGGTCAAGTTCGCTGCAACCTTGGCAGTCTCCCCAGGATGAATCTCAACGGTTCTGACAAAGGGTTCATACCCCATCATAACCAGCGAGATCAGATGAGTTCCAGTCGGCAGATTATGATAGGTCCAGGGAGCCATCTGCCCATTTCCGTTGTCAACTGTTACCATCGCACCAGAAGGGGATGAACTCACTTCCAACGTGCCTGTGGTTGCAACCGGAACTAGTACTGCCATTACCGGGATCATTCCACCTGACTGAACAGTCTGATTATAGGTCTGTTCCCATATCTGGAAACCCTGTATCATGACCCTGATCATCGTTGCATTGGTAGTCATGGCAGAAACAGGAACTATCACCGGAGTCTCACCGGCAAATGCTCCATTGACTATAACATCTGCACCTTGCGGATTGGATTTAACCTCGAAATATCCCATTTGGGTCTGCTGAGCTGATACTGGAGTCAGGAAAATTATGAAAACGATTGCCAGAAGGTATACAGATCTCCCTAGTGGGAACATCTCCCTCATCATAACGGTAAGGTTATCAGGTTGTACCTGAAAAAATATCGGTTACATTTTTCCGATGAGGAATGCTGGCTGATTCAAAAAACAGAAGGAGAGGATCTGATATGGTGCAGATAATTGATGATAATGCACCATTGCAATTACAATTCATATATCATGAAGAACAGATACTGTACCGGTAAACTGATGCGAATCTGTACAAGTCCTAACAGCGGATTCTTATCACCCTCATTTTTCTTCGTGTTTAGATAGGGGGCTGGAATTTTCCAGTCCCCAGGTACTGACAACGCAGACAGGTTACCGTAGGTCTTCGATAATTATGTTAACTATATGTGGAATCTCTGATCCGACGATTATTGCCGGTTATGTCCTATCTATAGGATTCGCTCTCGCCTGTATCGTGTATGGACTGATAAACTGGAACAGGGGAGGATAAATAAATGCCAACAGATCCGATTGTCACTCTGGCCATTGTTCTGGTTTATGTTGGGATTACCCTTATTCTCGGATATATAGGATATAGAAAAACCAACCATGCGGAAGATTACTTACTTGCAGGCAGAGATACCCATCCGGTTATCATCGCACTTTCGTATGGTGCAACGTTCATCTCAACTTCTGCAATCGTAGGGTTTGGAGGTGTTGCTGCAAATCTCGGAATGGGCCTCATCTGGCTGACTGTATTCAATATTGGAATTGGTATTCTTCTCGCATTTGTGATATTCGGAAAGAAAACACGGGAGAAAGGGGTGGAAACTGGTGCAGTCACCTTTCCCGATCTCATGGGAAAGATCTTTCAAAGTCCGGGACTGCAATTTCTCTCTGGCCTGATAATCCTTATCGGCATGCCACTCTACACTGCAGCAGTTCTGATCGGTGGAGCCAGATTCCTGGAATCAACCCTCAACATCTCCTATACCTCTTCACTTATTGTCTTTGCAGCAGTGGTTGCGATATATGTAATGTACGGAGGACTCATCGCAGTCATGTACACCGACGCATTCCAGGGAGGTATCATGTTTGTCGGGATGACATTGCTCCTGGTGCTTACCTATGTTTACTTAGGTGGAATCACTACTGCAAATTCAGCCCTTGATGCAATGTCTAACCTTGTCCCTGCATCACTAACGGCCCAGGGAATGACTGGATGGGCATCAATGCCTAATATCGGTTCGCCTATCTGGTTCACTCTGATAACTACACTTGTTCTGGGAGTGGGAATTGGTGTCCTGGCCCAGCCCCAGCTGGTTGTCAGGTTCATGACCGCAAAGGACAACCGTGCACTTAACAGGGCTGTTCTTGTAGGCGGGCCATTCATCCTGATGATGACTGGAGTTGCCTTTACCGTCGGTGCTCTCACCAACGTCTATTTCCTACAACATACCGGAAAGATAGCAGTGGACGCTGCCGGAGGAAATATCGACTCTATCATACCGGTGTACATTAACCAGGCAATGCCCGAGTTGTTCGTGATCATATTCATGCTCACGCTCCTTTCAGCAGCCATGTCCACGCTCTCGGCCTTGTACCACACCATGGGAACCGCCCTTGTATGTGATATCTGGGGTCGGGGAAAGACCTGCGCTCTTTCAGTCAGGGCAAATCAGATTGGATGCCTGATCATGATGATTTTGAGTGTAATCCTCGCCCTGTTAATGCCTGAGGGGATTATCGCCAGGGCTACAGCAATGTTCATGGGACTTTGCGCCTCAGCATTTCTTCCCGCCTTCGCTGTAGGGGTCTATTCGCACCACCCTTCCCGTGCCGGAGCTATCTGGAGTATGGTTATAGGGGCTCTTACCTGGTTCTTCTGGACTGCGTTTGTACATACAGCAGAAGCTAAAACACTTGGGATTTCCCAGGTCCTCACAGGAGTGCAGACGATCCTCGGGCTCCCCTGGTCTGTCATCGATCCCCTCGTGTTTGCACTGCCTCTTTCCTTTATAGTCATGATACTCTTCCAGTTCAGGGAACGTGTGCAAATACGACAGAATTCATGCTGAAAAGGCTCATACTCTTTTTTTGTTTATCCGAGAAATATATTAACGAATGACCCGTAATCAGTCATACAATAGCAGTTGGTGTCAAGTTCAGATCTATTTCGTATACTAAGGTGGGATTGCAATAAAATCGAAGAGCACAATATTAGTTCTTGTTCTGCTCGTGCTCTATTTGACAGGTAGTGTAACTGCTGGATCCCTTCCTCAACCTACGAACCATTCACCCGAAGATACAACCATAGCCACTAATATCGATGAACACAAAACCCAGGGAGATATCCTTGTGAGAAGTAACGGGATACGGGAAACCTTTGGTGTGGCAGGGAAAGGAATCAAGGTTGGGGTGATTGCTAACGGTGCGCAATCCATCAATATCTCTCAAAAAACCGGGGAACTTTCTGCAGTGCATGTCCTTTCTGAAGGAACTGGTGACGAAGGGACGGCAATGCTCGAGATTATCCACGACATCGCTCCTGATGCAGAACTCTATTTTTACGCATATGGCAGCAGCTCAGACACATTCAAAACCGCAGTGACAACCCTTGTAAACGCAGGGTGCAATGTCATCTGCGATGATCTCTACTTCTTCCGCCAGCCATTCCTACAGGACGGGGATGTTGCTGATTATATCAGATCCGTCCTCAAGGCAAATCCACGTCTGATCTACGTGACAGTGGCCGGAAACTTTGCCCCACTCCATTATCAGGGACCCTGGAAGACCGGGTTATCATACGGAAAAAACCAGACATTACAGGATTTTGCAGGAGGAGCCTGTGCAGTGAATATCACCCTTCTTCCTGATGAACGGGTGATTGCTACGCTCCAGTGGGATGATCCCTGGGGCAATTCATTCACGGACTATGATCTGATACTCACTGATCCAAGAACAGGAGCAGTGCTAGCAACCAGCAACTTCACACAGAACGGAACCACCGATCCCTTTGAACATCTCGTTTACGACCCTTCAGGACCAAACTCGGAGAAGGTATCTCTTCAGATTGTTAGAAACGGACAGACCGCAACTCCCAACATTCTTGAACTGTTCATCAGGGGTGTTGATGCGAAAGGGGTTGATAATGCATTCATGAAAGATCCCACGGACTCGATATTTGGCCATGCAGCAGTCGAAGATGTTGTAACAGTCGGATCTGTAGAACCGGTTCCCCCCTTTACTATATCACCGGATTCATCTCATGGGCCTGTGACCATCAGGTATCCTGTTTCGACTAAACGCTGGAAGCCAGATATTTGTGCCCCAACCAATGTCAATGTCAGTGGTGCAGGGAATTTTCCAAATCCATTCCCGGGAACAAGTGCTGCTGCACCACATGTTGCAGGAGTCATAGCCCAGCTTTGGAGTGCTTTTCCTGATGTTTCCCGTGACGAACTGAAGCAGGTGATCTACCAGAGTGCCGATGATCTGGGTGCTCCCGGATGGGATGAGATTTACGGGTACGGACTGCTCAATGCAGAACGGTCTTACCGGTTGCTCTTTGACAAAAACAAACCTGCCTACAACACAAGCGAAGCGATCCTCAAATCATAATGCTGGGAGCCAGGATTATCCTGCGTGATCCCATCTCCAGGAGAAGGTCATCAAGTTTGAGCTCGTCATAAACGAGCATCTCTTTCAGACATTCCCCTGGAAGGAAACAAGTGAAGGGTTTGTCAGTTTCCAGGAAATGCCAGATCCACTCAGGTGGGATATTTAGATCCACGTTTTCCATGCCTAGTCTTTCCATAATCCAGCCAGAGGTGATATCCGGGGATGAGAGCCGGATAGATATACCGTCAGAACCTGCTGTAAGAACTCTGAAATTTTCATTCCTACATGCCTCTTTCAGGTAATGGCAGAGTATCCTGTTCCATTCATCACCGAGGAATGAATATATACTCATACAATCCCCCTCACTACGCACCACAATAGAATCGGGTCCTACTCCCTGTGGAAGAGATGACACAAAATCATTGACTCTATCCCGAACTAGATCAGGAAACGGAAGATCTAAAAGTCCATTTCTTGCGATTTTTGCTACCTGCTGCATCAGGAGAAAACTCGTTCCCTGAAAGGTTCCCCCAAAGACAGGGGGATCTGCTGGAGACTTAATAGGAGTGGCCTGAATACCATCCTTTTCTGAATGAACTCCTGTTGTAACCCATGATATACCACCCAGTCTGAAAGAGCCTGTCCTGCAGCGATCAGCACTCCTGGATGATATTGTCCCTATAAGATCCCCTCCAGACGATCTCACCTTACAGATTTTTCCATCACCGATTACCGAGAACAGGGAACCATGTTGCTGACCTGCCCATGCCTCGAGTTTTGGGCCGGGCATACAAAATTCCTGATCAGGAAGAATGTACCCCTCGCTGATCAGCGATGAAATGATGAGCCTTATCCGCTCATCAGAGATCCTCTGACACCAGTTACATCCGGATACACTTCTGATCAAAGTCTCCATAGAGACTCTCCACTTTGAGAGAAGAGTGATGATGATCTGTTGAACCAGAACCCGGTATGGGTATCTGATTATCCGGACATTCTCCACAAGATCTAAAGCAGCTGAAGATATTGCGGCAGCAACCAAGACGGTCTCTCCAGGATCCCTCAGTATAAAAACCATCTGGGCACAGTTGCCTCTCCTCCCAACCCTCCCCAGGCGCTGGAGAAATGAAGAGACACTGAATACGGGACCAGAGTGAACCACCAGGTCAAGTGCTCCGATGTCAATTCCCAGTTCGAGTGTTCCTGTACAGATGATAGTTCCGGATTTTCCCTTACTAAATGCCTGTTCAGCCTCACTTCGAGTTGCTGGTGAAAGTGATGAGTGGTGCACAAAAACCTCAAGACCGGTTCCTTCAAACAGACTTGAGAGAATCTCGGCTTCCCCCCTGCTTCCTGCGAATATGAGTGAGCGTTTTCCCTTGATCAGGGGCAGAATCCGGGTGTTCTCTGAACCATCCCACCCACACAGAAATGTAAACTCACGAAGAAGGGTTTCATGTTCTGCCATGATCACCTGCGAACCAGTACCCCTCCTACTTATCCAAGATAGGACCTCATCCGGGTTTCCGATGGTTGCAGATAAACCAATTCGCTGAACTGAAAGGCCCGACTTCTGTTCCATTTTGGATAGGGATGCCATGAGCTGGCTTCCCCGCTCAGAAGATGCGAGTGAGTGAACCTCGTCAATAATGCAGACTCTGATCCTCTCTACAAGGAGGGAACCAGAAAGACCCTTCAGAAGAATGGTCAGGCTTTCAGGTGTTGTAAGAATTATCGCAGGAGTATCAGAAACCGGAATTTTGGACCCAGGGAGATCACCATGAATCTGGAGAACAGAGAGATGGAGTGGAGTAAGCATATGGTCAAGTCGGACAGCCATGTCGATGATGAGGGCCTTAAGAGGAGAGATGTACAAACAGACCGGTAGATCTGGATGCCGGTTTAAGATCAT
This sequence comes from Methanospirillum lacunae, assembly GCF_003173355.1. Taxonomy (NCBI): domain Archaea; kingdom Methanobacteriati; phylum Methanobacteriota; class Methanomicrobia; order Methanomicrobiales; family Methanospirillaceae; genus Methanospirillum; species Methanospirillum lacunae. The sequence continues at coordinate 343,837 of NZ_QGMY01000007.1, forward strand.
ATCCAAAACCGGGATAAACGCTGCCTCACTCTTTCCTCCTGCCGTTCTGGCAGTAAGGAGGATATCATCACCAGTACAGATCGGTTTGTATGCGAGTTCCTGAATCCCCGTGAGATCCTTCCATTGCAGGGTATGACTGATAACCTGTTTCAGTGAGGGATGAAGCTGAAAAAAAATCGAGTCAACAGTCATTACCCGGACCGGATTACACTATATTGAACGCGACTTTGATCTGCTGTTCAAGCTGTGGTCGTGGAAGAACCCCTGCAATCTGGTTTATTACCTGACCGTTCATGAAGAAGAAGAGCGTCGGTATTGCACTGATCCCAAACTGGTAGGCAATATGCTGGTTCTCATCAGTGTTGCATTTTGCAAACTGTACTTTCCCAGCAAACTCACCTGACAGGTCTTCGATCACTGGCGCGAGCATCCGGCACGGGCCGCACCAGGGTGCCCAGAAGTCCACAATTAGCCGGGGATATTGGTTCACAGTATCGTTAAAATTCTGTTCGTTCAGAACAAGGATACCACTATGTGGGCCATCTCCCGCGGATGCAGGAGGATCGAACCGTTTTCTGAGCTCCTCCATTTTTCGCTCCCTTATCTCCTTGAGTTCATCATCCATACCAACTAGTTGTCAGATCCAGCAATAATCTTTCTAGCATAATTAGGGGAATATATATATAGATCTGGCACTAACATTGTAGTCCTCATTAAGCGAGGTGGGGTAGTCAGGATATCCCGTCGGGCTCATAACCCGAAGACCGATGGTTCAAATCCATCCCTCGCTATTCTGTTCTCTGATGTATTCACTTTACTTTTCAAGAAGTAGTGTCCTTGTGCTTGTTTTCGCATATGCTCTTTATTCAAATCTAAATAAATCGGTCATCAATCTTCTGATTCAATCCAAAGTGAGCGGATTCCTGTGATGAGCATATGAATCTGGATGTCGAAGAATGGACAGCACGGATAGAAAAAAAGTCATCAGCCAAAATTATTTCATATTCACGAACCCTGGAGAAAGGTCCTGCCTTCAGTGCCGGAGTGAAATGCAACGTTCTTCAAATCGGTGCCCTGCATACAGTTACACTTTTTTCTATTCCCTCACATCCAAGTGAAGATATAATATCAGATATTTTTGCCCATTCCAGTAGTTCGGGGGCATCTGCGGCAGTTCTGATCTCTCCCTCTGGAGGACATGTTTTTTTTTCTGATGATACAGATGCAGATTTTTTCGGGCTCATTAATCTCTGCAAACCTCCCGGATTATCAGATGAATCTCTTCATACAGAAAAGATCCAATTCAAAAATCAGGCTGAAGCGTTAAGTAGGCATCTCATAGAGATCAGGAAAGACCTGAGTAGTTGGCTTTACCGAAAGGATGGTGAAACTCCTGGATCAACCCGCGAACTTACAATCCAGACCCTGATAAACCGAGTCATACTGACAAGGATTTTTCAATCCTGCGAAAGAGGGGAAAGAACGGAGTATGGATCTCTCATGGATGCTCTCAGTTCATTCGCATCTACAGTCCCAGTTCTGGATTCCTATGATATCAGGACTAGAATTCTGGATGAGGAAACCACAAATGAAGTAAATCGGCTCGCTAGTTTACCGGTTAAGGATCTAAAAAACATAAGGCTCTCGTGGATCAGTCCTGAAGACTGGTCATCAGCGTTTGCCATGTATCTCACTTCTCTCCCGAGGGAACCACATAAGAAAAAGGCTTCATCGGATGAAGACGAGCAGGAAGGGTGTAGAGCAGTCCTGAAGTCAGGTGTAGGTAAACTGATAGCCGGGGCTCTTTCCAGGGATGAGAGTCTGGTAGGATCATTCTGGGATCCCGCTGGCGGGTGTGGTGAGATTGTCGCCACAATGCTCAGGAGAATCCGGATTGTCCTAAACAAAGATGGAAGAGATACCATCACTGGTCGCCTCATCGCTGCTGGAGATATGGTACACGCTAACGATGCATCTCCAATCTACGTTGCCATGATCAGGTTCGTGATTGCCTCGTGGATCCTGAGCGGTGAGTGTACTGATCCTTCTCTTATCAGAACTCCCCTCTGGTATCCATTCCTTTCTTTAGACAGACAGATCAGGACAGGTTCTCCCTTGTATGATGAGAGAGCGTATGAAGAGTTTGCGTCGGTTCAGGAGGGATATCCAATCCTCCGCCACCTCCATCCCCTTCCTGTAAAAGAATTTGCGCAAAGGAAACCCTTTTCTCTTATCATCTCATGTCCAGAAGGAAAAAGTCCGGGAGGTCCTCCGGAGATTGCCCGTTATCTCACAAGGCGTTTTTTCTCATATACAGGAGGAACAGATCGGGGGGCATTGTATACTGAGCTTGCCAGGGAGATGCTGGCACCAGATGGCAGGGCAATCATCTTTCTCAGAAAAAACTGGCTTTCAGAGTCATCATACCGGGGATTCAGACAATGGATTGCGCACACTTCAGGAGTCACCATAGTTGTACCAGAAGACGAGCACGGTAAAGGAGATGCAGATTGTCTTTCTGCGGTGATCCTTCATTCGGTTCCTGAGAAGACTCACACCGTGTTCAGGTTTCCCACCGGAATGTCAGAACCGATTTCAGGAATCAGAAAATACCAGATTTTTCCAGAATATCACCATAAAGATGACGGGTGGAGTCTGCATGATCCCTGGGAGACTACAATGATGGAACGGCTCTCTCATGGAACAATGACTCTCAGCGAGTACCTGTTTGATGAATTATATTATGGAATTGCGGGTTATCAGATCAGAAACAGAGCGGATTTCTGGATATCACTGACATGGAAGGGATCAGATCTTTTCGTTGGCAGGGGTAAAACCCCGGAACCCAATGCTGAGGTCATCATACCAGGAGATGATCCATATCTTGTTGCACTTCTTCACTCTTCTATTGCCAGGTGGTACTTCAAGACCAGTATTCGCAGATCCATTGTTTCCCCTGATCTGATGAACCTTATCAGGAATCTTCCAGTCAGGGTGATTGACCATTATTCTCCAGAAGAAAAATTGATTTCTGAACGGATCGGGGTTACTGCATCCCGACTTGAGATGCTTGGAAAAAGGAGAGAGATATGCCATGCATGGCATGATATAAACAGAATAGAGCGGCAGATAACAACCACACAGGAGGAGATGGATTATCTAATAAATATCCTGTACGGAATATCTCCCAAAGATTGCTCGGAGATCAGGCAGCGTATGAAAACTGACGGGACATTTGATATACAGAATACAGGTTTTCAAATACGATGAAAGCAATTTTACCTATATCCTATCCCTATGATCATCAGACAATTCTTCATCCCGGGTATTTCCCATAGTTCATACCTAATTGGTGGAACCGGTTCATGCCTGATCATCGATCCCTCCCGTGATCCAGATCAGTACCTGAATGCAGCCCGGCAGGAAGGGATGAAGATTACAGGGATTTTGGAGACACATCTTCATGCTGATTTCATATCAGGACACCTGGATATTGCTGATAAGACTGGTGCTCCCATCTATATGCCTGAGCGGGCTCATGCCCTCTTCCCTCATATTCCAGTACACCATGGATCAGTCATCACAATAGAGGATATGAGGATTGAGGTGAGAGAAACACCGGGACATACACCTGAACATATATCCTACGTACTCATTCACCAGAGTCGATCTGATAGCCCTGTTGCTGTATTTTGTGGAGATACCCTCTTTGTCGGTGATGTAGGCAGACCAGATCTCTTCCCCGGAAGGTCCCAGGAACTTGCGTCAGAGTTATTCACAAGCCTGCATAAGGAACTTATGACACTGCCTGACTATTGCGAGGTTTATCCTGCTCATGCTGCAGGATCATTTTGTGGACGGTCTCTCGGAACGAAAAGAACAAGCACCATCGGGTATGAGAAGATTGCAAACCCGGCTCTTGCTATTCCAGACCGGGAATCCTTTGTTTTAAGCCTTACCAATGATATGCCACCTGCTCCTGATCATTTTCACAGATGCACGGAAATTAACCAGAGAGGTCCGGTTCTACTTGCAGAATTACCTGATCTTAAGGGACTTAGTGCCACTGAAGTCAGGTTGATGATTGAGTCAGGAGCCGTTGAGGTGGTTGATATTCGCAGGTATGATGCATTTGGGGGATTTCATATCCCTGCGAGCCTGAACATTGATTCTGAAGTCAATTTTTCCACGAACGCGGGATGGATTGTCAGACCCGACATAAACCTGATTCTTGTCGGCTATAACCCGGAGCAGGTCGCCGATGCAGTAGTGATGATGCATCGGACAGGGATTGATTCCATATCAGGGTATCTCTCAGGGGGAATTCAGGACTGGGTACAATCAGGATTGAAAACAGATAATGTGAGGATAATATCAGTCCATGAACTTGCGTCCCTTATGGATAATGAACCTGAACTTCTGATCCTTGATGTTAGAGAACCAGTCGAGTATGCTGGATATCATATCCCAGGGTCTATCAACATTCCGTGGCCTGATCTCCGTACGAGACATAGTGAAATCAATGACTCTGGCCTTGTTGTTGTAATCTGTGGATCAGGAGTCAGGGCAGGGATGGCCTGCAGTATACTAAAACGGGCTGGACACCACAATATCGTGAACGTAGCCGGCGGGTACACGGGCTGGATCGCGGCAGGGTTTAACCAACGTTTGACATAGTCTTTCAGATTTATTTCGCAGGGATTATTGCAGACCGCGTGGATTCACTAATGGATCAATTCAGTATTTTATATAGGGATCAGATATGAAACGATCAGAATACTACGAGGAGAAAGGTCTTGAACGAATTATTAATATCAGCGATGCTATCTTTGCGTTTTCTTTGACACTTCTTGCGGCTGATCTGATTGTGCCTGATCTCACCGGGATGAATTCACTCCAGTTTTCAGAGGATTTGATGGGAGAGATTCCCAAGTTTCTTTATTTCCTTCTGACATTTCTGATAACGTGGGCCTACTGGACAAAACATCACCGGATATTCCGGTTTATCAAAAGATACGATGATATCCTTATCAGGCTGAATATGTTCTTTCTCCTCTTCATCGTGTTGATGCCCTTCATCACCAAGGTTATCAATGAACACAGCAGTATTCAGATCGCGGTGATCATAGCTGCAATCGGATACGCAGCCCCAGGTTATCTGGCCAGCATCATGTGGCACTATGCATCAACCAATTACCGGCTCATTGATTCAAATGTTCCCTATGATTATATCAGAAATACAATCATTGAGAATTACATCAATCCAGTCATATTTACATTCTCAATATTCCTTTCATATATTAAACCGGTGTATACCCTGTATTGCTGGGCTTTGCTATTTCCAATCGGATACATAGCTCAATACAGAATCGAAAAGGAATAAACCGAAACCATTTTTTACGCGGATTCAAAAATTCCAAAAAAGTGAGGGTTATTCGTTGACCCGTAGGCCTGGACCGGGAATCGAACCCAGATCGAGGGAACCACAATCCCTTAGGATAACCATTACCCCACCCAGGCAGAATGCACCATATATGTTAACAGTTTATTCACTTGAATCTATCCATCACTGACAAGATGACAATACCCCATGCTTAAGAAAATAGATCCTTCCTCTCTCTTCTCTTCCCTTGTGAATCATTATTAGAGAGCACCTCTCATGTATAGTCATTCAGCCCCCAATTACCATACCTGAATAATATTACTTCTGGGAATTTTCTGGTGCCAGAAGATGGGGGCCCTCGAACGGGGGTGCAGCGATGGCAAAGAAGTCTGATAAAAAGAGTCAGAGTAGTAGTGATAATCCAAAGATCCGTACCCCAATTGTCTGTGTGTTAGGTCACGTAGACCATGGGAAGACCTCACTCCTTGACAGGATCCGGGGTTCATCAGTAGTATCAGGCGAAGCTGGCGCAATCACCCAGCATATCGGGGCAACCGTTGTTCCGATCGAGACAATTCTAGCAATGGGAGGAGTAAATAAGAACCTGAAGTTCAACATCCCGGGTCTTCTCTTCATCGATACGCCAGGACATCACTCATTTACCACACTTCGGGCACGGGGAGGAGCTCTTGCAGACTTGGCAATTGTCGTGGTTGACATAACTGATGGATTCAAGCCGCAGACTATTGAAGCTCTGCAGATCCTTAGAGGATGCAAAACTCCGTTTGTGATGGCTGCCACAAAGGTTGACCGGATATCAGGATGGCGGTCATTTCCAAGCGAGACATTTCTCTCTAGTTTCGCCAAACAAAACCAGAGAGTTATCGATCTTGTAGAGAAGAAGACCTATGAGATTGTGGGCTCCCTGGCAGAACACGGATTTTCGTCAGAACGGTTTGACCGGGTAGACGATTTTGCACGGACTCTTGCGATAGTCCCGGTTAGCGCGCATACAGGCGAAGGGATTGCAGATCTGCTGATGGTGCTTATCGGGCTTGCACAGCGATACATGGAGGAGTCACTCACTCTGGCCGTGGATGGACCTGGATCAGGAACTGTGCTTGAAGTAAAAGAGGAGAAAGGACTCGGGGCAACGATAGACGTGATCCTCTTTGACGGAACCATATCTGTGGGTGATGAGATAGCAGTTGCATCAAGTACCGGGGTGATCACAACCAAAGTCAGGTCACTCCTTCAGCCACGACCGCTTAAAGAGATCCTTATCGAAGACCGTTTTTCCCGTGCCAAGTCCGTTGCTGCAGCAGCCGGTGTTAAAGTGAGCGCACCAGGTCTTGATCAGGTCATCGCCGGATCTCCAGTCAAGGTCATTGATGGCAATGAGAACGAGGTAAGAGAGAGCATCGAGAGAGAGATGACAGAGATCAACGTAACACTCTCTCCTGAAGGCCTTATTATCAAGGCAGACACCATCGGTGCACTCGAAGCACTCTGTAAAGAGCTTACTACAGCGGAGATCCCGGTGATGAGGGCAGAGGTCGGACCGGTCACACGACATGACGTAATCGAGGCCGAAACGATAAAAACACCTTATTATCGTTCAATCATCGCATTCAATACTCAAGTCCTTCCCGATGCCCAGGACCTTCTGAACGAACCGATCTATGCGGAGATGGTCGAATTGTTCAAAGGCAATGTCATCTACCATGTGCTTGAGTCATTCCTAGAGTGGCGTGACGATATGAAACGTCACCTGGATCAGAAACGTTTTGAGCAGATCATCTTTCCGGCAAAGATGGTTGTACTTCCTGACTGCGTGTTCAGACAAAACAATCCGGCAGTTGTTGGAGTCAGAATCCTTTCAGGCAAACTCAGAAACGGCGTTAATCTTATCCGAAAGGATGGAAAAAAGGTTGGTCAGCTTAAAACTATCCAGCTCCGTAAAGAAAATATCCAGGAGGCAAAGGCAGGAGATGAGGTTGCAATCTCGATAGACGGAGCAACTGTGGGTAGACAGTTTGATGTCAACGATGAGTTACTCATCAATATTCCTGAACGGCATGTAAAAGTGCTTGAAGCCGAAATGATGTCGCACCTTACGATCGATGCCAGAGAAGTTCTTGATGAGTTCACCAGGCTTTACCGGAAAGAGAATCCATTCTGGGGAAAGTAGACTTATAAAGATCGTCTGCAGATATATACGGAGACTGCTCGGCTCAGCTGAGTGATGGGAAATTTACACGTGCCAATGATATAGTCTCTTTCAGAGACTCTGACAGCTGCTGACTAAACAAAAAATACTGATAATATGGTTGACTTTAAAGTAGTACTCTCTGACCCGGCAACAGGTAAAGCATACAACATCGATGCAACCGGTGGTGCGGCCGGGTCCTTCATGGGAAAGCGTATCGGTGAAGAGATCGATGGAACAGCACTTGGATTTGAAGGATACAAGATCCGTGTCACCGGTGCATCAGACCGTAACGGCACACCTGCCAGAAAGAGCCTTCCAATCGCAGGAAGACGCCGTGTCCTGGTAAGTGGCGGTGTTGGATTCCACCCAAAACTCGAGGGTGAGCGTCGCAGGAAGATGGTCCGTGGATCAGAGATCACCGCAGACTTTGTCCAGATAAACGCGGTTGTGGCAAAAGAAGGTTCCAAGCCACTTGCATCTTACTTCGCCCCGGCAGAGGCACCTGCCGAGGGTGGGAACTAATACTTTATTCTTTTTTCATCAGATCTGATCTTAACACTGGGACAAGATCAGCATAAGGTGTCTCAAACTCTTTGGCAAGAATTACCAGTGCAGCTCCGGGTCTTAGCTTTCCGTCAAACCGATCCCTGATCAGCTCATTCATACGGCTCGCAACCTCCTCCTGACTCATCCCACTGCTTGAAACAATCCGATCCATTAGCTGGGAGACAGGATCCGCAACTTCAAAAATCGCAGATGACGGTTTGTATCCAATTGGGATCTGTACTTCTGCAGGATCGAAGAGAAGATAGAAAAATTCACCGTCTGTTCTGATAAGGCCCTGATCGAGCCCTCGTCTGAGTAGCAGATCAACCTGATCCCGGTCCATCCATCTTCGATCGAAGGAGTAATAGTAGATCAATTCACTTCTGCCAAGTTTTTCTGCACGGCTGTGATAGAATGGCGCGGCAAGTGTTGTTTTAAGCGTCATCTGGATCCCTGAATTATCCCCTGATATTACTGCACAGGTTCTCTTGTAGCCTTAATAGCATGATGCACATTTGAACAATTGAGATTGTAATTACTCAGTACTATGGGTGGCAGGTCTTGAAACACAATCTCCGTTTCACTTCGATTATCGCAAATATAGTGCCTTGCACTTTAATTGTCGCTCTTTCAGAATCCCTGATTAGAAAAACCAGGACCAAAACTGACAACTCAAAAAAAGATTATTCGATCAGAACAGCGTTGATTACGCCGTGCTGTCCCGGACGGCTGACAATACGTGCCTTTCCTGCACTGGTACTGATGATTGCACCCTTAGTCAGAAGGTTTCGTCGTACATAGTTCGGGTTGGCAGTGTTCTTTTCAACATTATCGATCTTGACCTTCTTGGTCTCTCCAGTCTTCGGGTTGCTGACTGCAGCAAACTCTGCACGAAGTGCACGGATCTTCTGGTTTCCTCCAAAAGTCCGGCTTACCTTGCGCTTCTCTGCACCGACGTGAGTTTCTGTCGGTGCTGACCCAATCTCCCTGCGTCTCTTTCCGCACGCCGGATGATATCTTCCACCAGTAGATTTACGAACCGATCTTCCTTGCCATTGCATGTTATCTTCCCTCTGATATTGGTGACGCTGTTTTGGTTGTGGGAGTCCTTCTTACGCCACAGAGTCCTATATCTATCACCCGCGCAGGTATATAGTCCCTTTTATGAGAGGATTTCATCAAGGAGGGCATCTACTCCATCACCAGTCTTCATATTAGTTCTGAAAACCTTCATTGACGGATTATACCGGTGCATATCGCGTTCCATACGTTCAAGATCAGCACCAACTGCTTCAGCCAGATCTACCTTGTTCAAAACCCCTATTGTGCAACCACGAAACATCATCGGATGCTTGTTAACCACATCATCGCCTTCGGTTGATGAAACCACGACTATCCGTTTTTCAGCACCAAGTTCAAAGTCTGTGGGACAGACCATGTTTCCGACATTCTCCACAAAGAGGATATCAACCGCATCAAGAGGCAGGTGGTGCAGGGCATGTTCCACCATATGAGCATCAAGATGGCATTCTTTCCCGGTATTTACATTTTCAGCAGGGATCCCAAGAGAAGTGATCCTGCGGAAATCATCATCTCCGTATACATCTCCGGCTATTGCAGCCGCTTTCAGGTTTTTATTTGCAAGACGGGGGACCAGTTGCTCAATAAGAGCAGTCTTTCCTGATCCAATCCCGCCAAGTAGATCAAACGCCCTGACCTTGTGCTTTTTCAGATGAGCGGCATTCTCATCTGCAATCCGCCGGTTGGATGAGAAGATATCCTTCTCAATCGAGACGTCGATATGATGCATACAGTTAGGTCTTGCCCGCTGGTTGTTTATAGGTTCAGTTCAAAGATCGTTAAGAATGGAGAAGGGACTAATACTTTATCCCTGCTATTTTGACGCTAAACTCATGCGCAAAGAGGGGCGCAGGGTTCCCAAGGAGCAGGCAGTTTTTGCACCTGCAACCCCGGATATTGAAAGAGCACTAGCGTCATGCGGAGTGAAGTACCGCAGAGAGAAGAAATCTCATCCATCCTGGTGGTGGAAACATGAAGGAAGGGTCATAGCTGAGTGTGAAGGCCCAAAAACAGAACTGCTCTCTAAAGTAGCATCAGAACTCAAAAAAATATCACCAAAAACTCCACCCAGAAAATAGATGTACGATCTACATACCCATACCATCCTCTCAGATGGTGAACTCCTTCCCTGCGAACTCATCAGGAGAATGTCAGTTCTAGGCTACGACACTGTTGGTATAACCGATCATGCGGACATGAGCAATATCAGCCATATTATTGCTGCCATCGAAAGGGTCAGAAGCTCTGCCGAGGAGTATGGGATCAGGCTTCTGACCGGCGTGGAAATAACCCATGTTCCCCCGATTGAGATTCACCGCCTTGCAAAGCTGGCAAAAGATGAAGGTGCTGATATCGTTGTTGTTCATGGTGAAACCGTGGTTGAACCAGTAGCACCCGGAACAAATATGCAGGCCTGTACCTGTGAGTATGTTGATGTCCTTGCTCATCCCGGGCTCATTACGAGAGAAGAGGCTCAGGAGGCTTCTGAGAGAGAGATCTTCCTTGAGATAACAGCACGGGGAGGACACAACCGGACCAATGGACATGTAGCCTTAGTCGCCAGTGAGACTGGATGCAATCTGGTTGTGGATTCTGACGCTCATGCACCCGGCGATCTTATGAATGATCATACCAGGGAACTTGTGATCAGGGGAGCAGGTGTCCCATCAGGGCGTGCTGAAGAGATACTGACCTTAAAAACAAACCGGTTTTACCGCTGATAGCACTCTTTTTTAAACATTCACCTAAAGTATAAATACGGGCCAACCGCACATATATACGTTGCTTAGTCAATCTCCGGTGGGGGGATTAATTTTTTCAGGTGATGCATGTGGTTCGCGCGATTGGTCGGGTAAAATGTAGTTCAGGGAGCCATATGCTCATCGTCGAGTGTGATGCTGCCAAACTTCCCCGTCTGTACAGTCATGTACTGGACAAACGGTGGAAGCCGGTTGGAAAACTCGTAGAGATATTCGGAAATATATCATCCCCGTATGCAGCTGTTCTCTGTACCATTCAGGATCGGGAGAAGCTGATCGGTGAGAAAGTGTTTATAAAATAAAATCAGGAGAGAGAGATGTCAGAAGAGATAGAAAAACTCCGGACGCTTCAGAAAGAGAGGGAAGCTCTGAAAAACCGTCTCGTCGGAAAGGTTGCCGAGAAACAGAAGAGGGTCGAGAACCAGACCGAGACGCAATGTCCTGAGTGTGGAAGCAGGCAACTGGTTCACGATTACGAGCGTGCAGAACTTGTGTGTCAGCAGTGCGGTCTCGTCCTTGATGCTGAGTTCATTGATCGTGGCCCTGAATGGCGTGCATTCGATCATGACCAGCGTATGAAGAGGTCCCGTGTCGGTGCTCCGATGACCTTTACAATCCACGACAAGGGTCTCTCGACTATGATTGACTGGCGTAACCGTGACAGTTACGGTCGTGCTATCTCATCCAAGAACCGTGCACAACTGTACCGTCTCAGAAAGTGGCAGCGGAGAATCAGGGTCAGCAACGCAACAGAGCGTAACCTTGCATTTGCACTCTCTGAACTGGACCGTATGGCCTCTGCCCTTGGTCTTCCACGTAACGTTCGTGAGACTGCTGCAGTGGTATACCGAGATGCAGTTGACAAGAATCTGATCAGGGGAAGAAGTATTGAGGGTGTCGCAGCAGCAGCCCTCTACGCAGCTTGCAGGCAATGCAGTGTTCCACGAACCCTTGATGAGATTGCAGAGGTGTCACGTGTATCCCGAAAAGAGATCGGAAGAACATACAGATTCATCTCACGTGAACTCGGGCTTAAACTCCTCCCAACCTCACCAATCGACTACGTGCCAAGGTTCTGTTCAGGTCTCCAGTTGAAAGGAGAGGTTCAGAGCAGGGCTGTAGAAATCCTCAGACAGGCCGGAGAGCGTGAACTCACATCCGGGCGCGGACCGACTGGCGTCGCAGCCGCAGCAATATACATATCTTCCATTCTTGGCGGTGAACGCCGGACCCAGCGTGAGGTTGCTGAGGTAGCAGGCGTAACAGAAGTTACGATCAGAAACCGGTATAAGGAACTGGCAGAAAAGTTAGATATTGAGATCATCCTCTAAAATCCTCTTTTTCTTGGGGCTCGTAGATCAGGGGTAGATCGCTACGTTCGCAACGTAGAGGCCGCGGGTTCAAATCCCGCCGGGTCCATAAAAAAAGTGATTATCAGGTTTTATTAGATAACAGACAGTCAGGGTCGATAACAGACCGCATGATGACTGGAACCTTGATACCTGCTTCTCCAGGAACTCCCATCAGGCTATAGTAGAGATTCCATGTTCCTGAACTGCTTTTGTGAATTTCAGGATCCAGGATCCATACACCTTTCTGCTCACTCTCAAGGATCGGTTCATTTATAGAATGAGAAAATGTGAGTCCATCAGACGAGGTGGCCAGCATCAGTCGCTGTCCTTTAGCCCCTACAGATAGATCCACATAAAAGAGTCAGTACGTCCCATTTTGAAGGAGTGCCACTGTTGGATCCGTTGCTGATTCCAGACGATACCCTTCATCGTTCATCCAGGTCTTCCCATCATCACCTGATACAGCACTCCTGATGGCTCCTTCAGATACAGCATAGTACATCCTGAGTTTTCCATCAGCCATCCGAAGCCCGGAAGGAATCGAGTACTGTCCTTTCATGTCCTGATCAGGGACCTGGGAGAGTTTCACCTTTCCTTCCGGAGTGAACCTGAAACCATCTTTGGACCGGGCACTGTACAGTGAAGGACCATTCTCATCATTGATCCCATAGATCATCCGGTATCCACCATCAGAAGTGGAAAACACCCATGGACTTGAGAATGGAGAAGAGGCATTACTCTCATCAGAAGGGAGCAGGCATCCATCAGGGAATTCATGCCACTCTGACCCATCGGCTGATCCTGCACACCTGACACCTTCTCCTATTCCAGAATAATATGCCATAAGGTTGCCATCGGGGAGTGTTGCCACTGTTATTGAAGATCCAAGCAGACCAGTCATTTCAGGCGTTCCCACACAGTCACGGATCCTGATCATCCCGGGCACATACTTCTGAGTTGAAGAGCCGAAGGTGAAGATGATCTGGTCTGATCCATTCAATGGAAAGGTGATATTTCTGCTCTGAGCCTGGTGTCCGGTGACTGTTGCAGCGATCTTATGCTCACCAACCTGTACATCTGAGAGATTCTGAGGAGTAGTCCCGATATATGATCCGTCCACGAATATTGCCACCCCCGGCAGATCAGCATCCACTCTGACAGAACCCATAGCCCCGGCAGGGAGCAGGAGCAGCAGAAGGGTAATGAACAGGAGGACCATCAAACGGGGATTTTTCATATCATGGGATCAGCATGCATTGAATAAGTATTTTCGTGTAATCCCGGGCTGAAAAAACCATATAACATGGGGCAAACGGATAGCACGCAGGGTATCTGCACTTCAACCTGACATAAGTTCATAAAAATTCATTTTTGGATGATAGATAATCAGATTCTGACCGATGAGATATAAAGAGGATAGAATCAGAGGTTATACAACCTTTTCGATGCGGTTCATTGCTTCTGCAAGTGTATCCATTGAGGCTGCATAACTGAGCCTGATCCATCCGGGTGTATTAAACGCGACTCCTGGGGTCACTGCAACATGGGCCTCTTCCAGCCAGCGGTTTGCAATTGATGCATCATCTCCATCGACTTTGAGGTAGGCATAAAAAGCACCTTCTGCCGGGGCATACCCAATTCCCATATCCATCAATCGGTTAAGAACAAATTCACGGCGACGTTCAAACTCGTTTCTCATTTCACTGATACACTGCTGTGGTCCTTTGAGGGCAGCTACAGCACCGAACATCGCAAAGGTTGTCGGATGGCTGATTGTATGCTGTTGCACCTTATTCATGTACCCGAGGATCTCCTTCGGAGCAACCGCATACCCAAGACGCCAGCCGGTCATCGCATATGCCTTTGAAAACCCATTTATTGTGATCGTCCGATCTACCATTCCTGGAAACATTGCCAGTGAAAAATGGATCTGCCCATATACCAGTTTTTCATAGATCTCATCAGAGAGGGCAACAAGATCATGATCCTGACAGATGTCAGAGACCAGCCTGAGAGATTCCCGGTTTAAGACCGATCCGGACGGGTTTGACGGACTGTTGACGATGATCATTCTGGTCTTGTTGTTTATCTTCTCAAGAAGGGAGTCTTCGACCTGGAAAGTTTTCTTATGAAGAGGGTGATGAACCGGGGTTCCTCCGGCAATCTGGATACATGGTTCGTAACTCACCCATGAAGGATCCAGAATAACAGCCTCATCACCGGGGTTAAGTACCGCCTCGCATGCCTCATAGATCGCATCCTTTGCTCCGCAGGTGACAATGACCTGATCATTTGTACATGAAAATCCGTTTTCAGCCTCTATTTTTTCAGAAATCGCTGATAAAAGAGATGGGATCCCTTTTCCGGGGGCATAATGAGTTTCTCCCCGGTTAAGTGCATCGATACAGGCGGCGGTGATGTGGGCTGGTGTCGGGAAATCAGGCTCTCCAATAGAGAGACTGATCACATCGACCCCTGATGCCTGTAATCGTCGAGCCTTATCAGTGATCTCGATGGTCGCTGAGGGGGCAATAGCTGCAAGTTTTGACGAGAATGATCTCATGCCAATCGTTGAACGAGTTTGATGGCTGATTCAACAGCCCGCTTACCATAATCGACACGGTCATTTGCTTCAAGCCGGGTCATACCCGGACCGGATATACCGAGGGTTACCGGCTTTTCGAACTCGAGAGAGAGATCAATAATCTTACGTGCTGCATGTTGGACTACGATCTCGTCATGCTCAGTTGATCCCTCGATCACACATCCTATAGTGACAACAGCATCAACATTCTTTTGTTTGAGCATCTTCTTGATCGCAAGAGGCATGTCATATGCCCCGGGAACATAGAAACGCTCGACAACCTCAGCTCCAAGAAACTTTGCATGCTCCTCTGCCTCGATCTCCATCATGTAGGTGATGTCTCGGTTGAATTCCGCAACCACAAATCCCAGTTTTATTGCCATTATTAAATCTCCTGGTTACTGACGTGCAGCACCTGCATCAGAGAAACCCTGCCGCTGGCCTGAACCTGCCTCCCGCTCAAGGGTACCCGGACGCATGAGTTTTATCACATTTACCGCGTGTTCACGGGCTCGCTGCTCGGCAAGCCATGCAAGCTCAGAATCATCTGCCGCTTCATCCTCATGGACAAAGACCTCAATGATATGCCTGTTTGTCATCAGCTGACACTGGATCAGCCCGGTTGATGCCTCATGAGCACACATCCGGTCTTTTTCCTTGCCACCGGGCATCCCAAGAGCCATGCAGATATCGCACTTGTACTCTTCGAAGAGTTTTTTACAGGCTACCGGGAGGTCCTTGACTCCCGGTACTGTGTATCGTTCGATGACGACACTCCCGTGTTTTTTGAGTTCATCGATCGCGAACTTGCCCATATTTACCCTGGCAAATGTGGTGTCCGCGACACCGATTCTCATCCCAGAACCTCAGCTGCTGCCATGACACCCGAAGATGTCACTTTATGACCGCTCTTCTGGATTGCATACTCGGTTGCTGCAAGTGTTGCAAGGAGTTCAGGCGCTGATACACAGCCCATGTGTCCAATCCTGAATATGACATCTTTTAGATGATCCTGGCCACCTGCAATCTGAATACCAAACTTCTTGACATGGCCTCTGAAGTCCTTGTCGTTTGAGCCCTTTGGAATCCTTGCTGCTGTAACAGTATTTGAGTACTGGTGGATTGCATCAGTCTTCGGGAACATCTCTACTCCCCAGGCGGCAACCGCTGCACGGACGGCCTTTGCCATACGGTGGTGACGGGCAACCCGTTTTTCGATACCTTCCTCTTCAATCAGCAGGCATGCCTCGCGAAGGGCAAAGAAAATCGGAACAGCAGGAGTGTATGGGGTCTCCATTGGAGACTTGGCAGCATTTTTCCGGTATGCCGGAAGATCGAAATAATATGGCGGATTCTTTACAGCCTTTTCCCAGGCACGGGAAGAGACAGAGACCGCTGCAAGGCCTGCCGGAGCGGCTAGACACTTTTGTGAGCCGACAATTGCGACATCGACTCCCCAATCATCAGCCTTTACATTGTCCCCACCAATGGAGGTGACTCCATCCATGATAAAGAGGGCATCATGTTTGCGGCAGATTTTTCCAACTTCTGCACCCGGGTTCAGGATACCTGCAGAGGTCTCGTTGTGGACCATGGTCACAACCTCACACCCGTTCTCCAGGGCTTCCTTTAATGCCTCAAGGTTGAGAGGGGTTCCCCACTCAGACTCTATTGGGACTGCCTCGCCATAACGCTCACCAATCTTCCAGAGGCGCTCACCAAACTTACCGTTGATGAGATGAGCCATCTTTCTGCCCTTTCCAAAGTTGGAGACTGCGGCCTCCATCCCTGCTGTGCCAGATCCAGATATGACCATGAGATCGTTATTTGTTCCAAAACATGTTTTGAGAACACGGACAATATTAGAATAGGCACCACCAAATTCAGCACCGCGGTGATTGATAGCCTGCCTGGCCATCGCGAACCGCACCCGTTCTGGGAGTGGAACCGGACCGGGAAGCATCAGGAGAGTCTCATCTTCCATACAATTCAGCTATACTTATACCACTACTGCCTGATTATATCTTGGAAGATTATGGTTGATGTGAGCATCATCTGCGGTTCTGCCTCTGATGAAGAGGTAGCAGAGAAAGTCTGGACTGTCTTGAAAGAAAAGGGTATCTCATATGATTACCAGGTCATATCAGCCCACCGAAACCCCGGCAGGCTTGACGAGTATGTTGCAGGATCAGACGCAAAGATCTATATTTGTATTGCCGGACTTTCGGCTGCCCTTCCCGGAGTTGTTGCATCTAAAACAGAAAAACCGGTCATCGGTGTGCCAATTTCAGGAAAACTCATGGGCGGACTCGATGCCCTTCTCTCGATTGTACAGATGCCCAAGGGTGTACCCGTGGCTTGTGTCGGAGTTGATAACGGACAAAACGCTGCACTTCTCGCAATAAGAATTCTAAATCTCTGTACATAACACAATCACGGTATGACATCGAAGGTAGTTTTTCAATAGGACAGTAATATAACACAGGAACAGGGCCCAATTTCCCGTTAATAACATCCAAATTTTTAAAACTCGTTATTAGGTTCAGCTGATTCAAATGGATTTCAGCTTTCCAGTTACCCTAGAAGGCTGGTATCTCTTCTTTTTATTTCAACAACAGGTCAAGAATTCCCAGTGAACAATTCCTGTTAGAGTAAACAATTACAATGAATATCGTCTTAACCGAGACGGTGAGATAAAAAAAGTGGTATTGAAGTATTTAGTACCGGCGACGGTTGCCACCGTAGCCGCCACCGCTGCCAAAGTCGCTGCGGGGCTGCATTGGGCGTGCTTCGTCAATACGGAGGGTACGGCCTTCGAAAACAGTCTGGTTCAGTGCATCCATTGCTGCCTGGGCTTCCTCAGAGGTTCCCATTTCAACAAAGGCGAATCCTTTCTGTTCGATTACTTTTACACTTGCTACTTCACCGTACTGGGTGAATAAATCACGAAGCTGACCTTCATTAACAGAGTATGTCAGGTTACCAACGTAGAGTCTCTTTCCTTCCATTGCTAAATCACAGATTCCTTATGTTACATCCGCGAGCTGGCCATCCTGAAAAAATATTCAGAATAAATCAGAGGATTTCCGAAAACAGCCTGAAAACGATTGTCCGTCTTACCGACGAAAATTGCTCACGAAAACTATTGTCAGGATATTCCTGCGTCTGTGTTATAATGTTACTATTACAGGTTCTTATACCTGCGTATCATGTTATGCAAATTTCTTAAAAAAAGATCCCCAGAGGGGTATACTGTATTAGTAACGGCGTCCGGCGCCGCCACCATATCCACCGCGGTCAAATTCGCGGCGTGGCTGCATCGGGCGTGCTTCGTCAATACGGAGGGTACGGCCCTCGAACACGGTCTGGTTCAGTGCATCCATTGCTGCCTGGGCTTCCTCAGAAGTTCCCATCTCAACGAAACCGAATCCTTTCTGCTCGATAACCTTGGCGCTGACCACATCACCATACTTGGAGAATAATTCCCTGAGCTGGGCTTCATTTACGGAGTACGTCAGGTTTCCGACGTAGAGTCTCTTTCCTTCCATAGCAAATCACGTAACTAATTTACATACGCAGATAGCGGCCACAGATCAGGGATCTTGATGATGCCCACGGACTGACGAACATAGCTTTTTCAGAAACGATCTGCCTGAGGCAGATGATGCTTCGAGCGACTATATAACCGGACTACCGTACGTCTGCACGCAAATATTGGTAACATCTATTAAAAAATCTTCCTCACCCTGCAGGAACACGGAAACCTTCCCAATATGGACTCAGTTTCATCCGAAGATATCCCTGACCATCTTCACTGCACAGAGATCTCCACACATGGAACAGGTCTCACGATTACCATCTCTATCATGAATTTCTTTTGCACGCTCAGGAAAGAGAGAAAGAGAGAACTGTTGTTTCCAGTCAAGGTCCCGGCGTGCCTGTCCCATCTGCACCTCACGGTTATAAGCAGCAGCGTTTCCCTGGGCAAGATCGCCAACATGGGCTGCTAAAACCGACGCCCTTGTTCCTTCAATAATATCGTTTGTCCTGGGAAGGGCAAGATGCTCACTCGGCGAGACCATGCAGAGGAAATTTGCCCCGTTCTGGCAGGCGATTGCTCCTCCAATTGCTCCGGTGATATGATCGTATCCAGCTGCAATGTCGGTCACCAGAGGTCCGAGGAGGTAAAGGGGAGCCATGCCCGTGAGTTCTTTGATCATCTTCACGTTGTATCCAATCTGATCGATTGGCATATGTCCCGGCCCTTCTATCATGCGCTGAACACCATGCTCATGAGCACGCCTTGCAAGCCTTCCAAGGTTCAGGTACTCAACAGTCTTGGCTTCCCGCATGGCATCCTCATGGCAACCAGGCCTCATCCCGTCTCCCAGACTTGCAACCACGTCATATTCGGCCAGGATCTCAAGGAGATAATCATACTCTGCCCAGAGCGGGTTTTCTTCATCCCGGGAGATCATCATCGCTGCATGAAATGAGCCACCCCTGGAGACGACGCCCATTGTTCTGGGATCCTGGCGGAGACTCTGCACTACTTCACGATTCACTCCGCAATGGAGTGTGAGAAAATCAACACCCTGCTCACAATGCTCGCGAATGACTTTAAAGAGCAGATCAGCATCAAGGTCAGCAACATTTCCCGCACGCCTGACTGCCTCATAGATTGGGACGGTCCCGACAGTCACCGGAAAGGAGAGGATCATACTGCGTATTTTTGGAAGGTCGCCACCTGTAGAGAGATCCATCAGGCAGTCTGCACCAGCAGATATTGCTGCAGTGGCCTTCTCCTTTTCCATGTCAACATCGCAGAGATCCTGAGAGGTTCCCACGTTCACGTTGACCTTAACCCTGCATCCCTCCCCTATTGCACAGACCGGATGCTCTCGTCTTGGGTTTGCCGGGATCACTACCCTTCCGGTCCGGATCAGTCGCTCCAGCTGATCAGGTTCTATCAGTTCAGTCTTCGCAGCCTGGTTCAGCAGATCGAGATCAACCCTGTACTCCCGGGGAGTCACCATATCATACTTTTTTGCCTTGAGGGAATATCATAGTCACATGACCATCAAGCTCATCCCGGGCAGAGGGATGTATGCCAATGCCTATCTCGCACAGGGAACCGTTCTTGTGGATGCCGGGATCACCCCGATGTCAGTTGAGGCGCATCGGGAATCCATCAAATATATTGTGCTCACCCACTGCCACTTTGACCATATTGCATATTTGGGACCATTGGTTAGTATGACAGGAGCAAAGGTCTGCATTCATGCAGCAGATGCAGATGGACTCAGAGAAGACAATCTGAATCTTGCAATGCAGTTCGGCTCACATTCCCCCGGAATAATTCCAGATATTATCCTTGAGGATGGAAACCAGCTGGAAGGGCTAGAAGTTATCCACACCCCTGGTCATACACCTGGGAGTATCTGCCTCTATAACAAAGAAACAAGAGATCTCATCTCTGGAGACACCGTTTTTTCTGACGGGGCATTCGGGAGATACGACTTCCCAGGTGGAAGCCGGGAAACTCTTAGTACATCACTTGACCGGGTCGCAGATCTGGAAGTAAAAGGATTGTACCCGGGACATGGACTTCCTGCTCTTGATCATGGAGAACGGCACATCAAGGCTGCCCAGGCTCTCATGAGATCAGGGTATGCCTGATCAATGAAACCAGGAATCTATGTTCTCCTTCTCTTTGGAGAGGGTGCAGTCAGAATCGGATCTCTTGGAACAATTTCATTCTCACCAGGGTTTTATTCATATGTTGGATCTGCTCTCGGGCCAGGTGGGCTCGCCCGGGTATCAAGACACATGATGGTGGCTCTGGCCAGGGACAGAAAACCCAGGTGGCATATAGATTATCTGCTCATGAATCCAGGCTTCAGACTTGTCCAGGTGTTCTGCGCTGCGACCCTTGAGCGACTAGAATGCCCTCTTGCGCAGGCCATCAATCTCCCCCCAATCCAGAGGTTTGGATCCTCTGACTGTAGTTGTAAAGGGCACCTGTTCTTTTCTCCTGATAACCCGGAAAAAGTAATCATTGCGGCTTTTGATGCCATAAGGCTGCATCCAATGATCAAACAACCTACATTGTCCAGACATTTCCCCCGGAAAGAGTTTGGCAATGTATAATATTTGTGTAATCAGAATACCTCACACGGGAGGATCTGCACCGGATTGTCCGGTGAGAAATGAATTGTTATGATCAAGGTTGCAATCAACGGGTACGGAACCATAGGTAAGCGAGTTGCTGATGCAGCGGCAGCGCAGAAGGATATGGAGATCATCGGAGTCTCCAAGACAAGACCAACTGCTGAAGCCCTTGTCGCAGTCAAAAAAGGATATCCGGTTTATATTGCTGACATCAGTAAGAAAGCCGCCTTTGAGAAGGCAGGCATCCCGGTTGCCGGATCGATTGAGGAGATGGTCCAGAAGGCTGATGTGATCGTTGATGGGACTCCCGGAGGGGTCGGAGAGTCGAACAAGGCTCTTTACGAAAAATACGGGAAAAAGGCAATCTGGCAGGGAGGAGAAGACCACGATCTTGCAGGATTCTCCTTCAATGCCCATGCAAACTACAAGGATGCCATCGGAAGGCAGTTTGTCAGGGTCGTTTCATGCAACACCACCGGCCTTTGCCGGGTAATCAAGGCACTGGACGACAAGATCGGAGTTGCCAAGGTCAAGGCTGTGATGGTCCGCAGGGGGGCAGATCCTCATGTTGTCAAGAAAGGACCAATTGATGCAGTAGTACTTGATCCACCGACAATTCCAAGTCACCATGGCCCAGATGTCAACACAGTCCTGCCTCACATTGACATCGTAACGATGGCCATGATTGTACCTACTACCCAGATGCATATGCATGCAATCCAGATGGAGCTGAAGAGAGAGAGCTCCAGAGACGAAGTACTGGGTGTCATGAAGGCACATTCACGGATAGGACTTGTTCAGGCAACCACCGGGATCAAGAGTACGGCAGAACTCAAAGAGTATGTTATGGATCTCGGAAGGCCACGTTCAGATCTCTGGGAGAACGGTGTCTTCGAGGCTTCAGTTGCAGTTATTGGCAAAGATCTCTATTTCTTCCAGGCGA
The DNA here is from genome assembly GCF_003173355.1 of Methanospirillum lacunae. Lineage (NCBI taxonomy): Archaea > Methanobacteriati > Methanobacteriota > Methanomicrobia > Methanomicrobiales > Methanospirillaceae > Methanospirillum > Methanospirillum lacunae. The sequence goes on from NZ_QGMY01000007.1 coordinate 365,868, forward strand.
TCCACCAGGAAGCCGATGTAGTCATTGAGAACGTGGATGCAATCAGAGCCATGGCCGGAGATGTAAAAGACCCCGAGGTTTCAATAAAGATGACCAACGAATCCCTTGGATTTGTCGCTATCTGACCGGCCCACCCAATCATTAACTCTTTTCAGCGCCTACGTGTGTGAATGGATCCCTACTCTCTCGCGGTGCGAAACACGGTCGAGGTCGTCACGGAGGAAGAACTACGTGGACTGCTTGCAAAGTCAGGCAGGAAGGTCTATGCCGGTTACGAACCGAGCGGTGAGATCCACCTCGGCCATCTCGTTACAATCAACAAATTGATTGATTTAAGGGATGCCGGCTTTGAGGTGATCGTCCTTCTCGCAGATCTGCATGCATTCCTGAACCGCAAGGGCACCATGGAAGAGGTTGCCAGACTCGCAGCGTATAATAAAAAATGTTTTGAAGGGCTCGGACTCACAAATATCACCTATGTACTTGGATCAGATATCCAGCTGAGTCGTGAATACCAGCTCCTTGTCCATGAACTTGCCCAGCAGATTACCCTGAACCGGGCAACCAGAAGTATGGACGAGGTCGGCAGACAGATGGACAACCCAACTGTCTCACAGATGGTATACCCGATCATGCAGATGGCAGACATTGCCATCCTTGGGGTTGACGCAGCAGTAGGAGGGATCGACCAGCGGAAGATCCACATGCTCGCACGTGAGTTTCTTCCAGGCAAAGGCTATCCGTCACCAGTCTGTCTCCATGTCCCTATCCTGAACGGGCTTGACGGAAAGAAAATGTCTTCTTCGCAAGGGAATTACATCTCTGTCGCAGATAGTGAAGATGCAATCAGAAAAAAGATGAAGAAGGCATTCTGCCCACCCGAGATCGAGGAGAACCCGGTTCTGCAGGTGCTAAAACATCATATCTTCCCAAGAACCGGATCTCTCACCATTCAGCGACCAGAAAAGTTCGGAGGAGACCGGATGTTAACCTCATACGAAGAGACAGAGCAGGCATACGCAGCTGGTGAGATTCATCCGGCAGATCTCAAGAATGCAACAACCGAATCACTCATACAGATTCTGGCACCTGTGCGAAAATATCTGGAAGGGTAAAAAAGGAGGGGATAAGCATCGAACGCGACCGGCATGATCTCCATAAGTATGACAAACGTGTCGATGCTTCCCGGATGAGAATCAAAGATCTCGATCAACTCAAGGTGCGGGAAGATGTATTTGACGAGATCACCCTCCTAGCCCTGTACAAGATGGTGAACAAAGGCTGGATATCCGCCATAGGTGGCTCTATTTCAACAGGAAAAGAGGCTAACGTCTTTCTTGCGGACAGAAAAGAGGAACAGGTTGCCATCAAGATCTACATGACCAGGACAGCCAACTTCCAGAAGATGCAAAACTACATCGCTGGAGACCGCCGGTTTATTAATATCGGTAAAACCCGGCGGGACATCGTTTTTGCCTGGACAAGAAAGGAGTTCTCAAACCTGAAGCGGGCTCTTGAAGCCGGGCTAGCGGTTCCAAAACCACTTGTCTTTGACAGGAACATCCTGGTTATGGAATTTCTTGGTGAGGATGAAATTCCATATCCCCAGCTCAGAGTTGCAAAAATTCCAGACCCGGCGGTGGTGTATGCAAGTTTGATGGAGTCCCTTCGAATTCTCTGGCAGACAGCAAAACTGGTACATGGGGATCTCTCTGAGTACAATATTCTCTATGGTGGAGGGAAAGCGTGGCTGATAGATATGGGGCAGGCGGTCACACCTGATCACCCTCATTCAATCATCTTTCTCAGGAGGGATCTGGAGCAACTCAACCGGTTCTTCTCTCCCCTCTGTGAAACGATGGTACTTATTGAGGCGATGCGGCAGGTCACCGGTATACCACACTTGCCTGAAAATGCAGGAACTGAACTGAGCGAGGCGTAATATGCAGCAGGAGACACGAATTACCAAGGAACGGATAGGTGTCCTCATCGGAAAGAAGGGGATAACCAAGCGGGAGATCGAGGAAAAGACCAAGACCGTCATTCTTGTAGACAGCGAGGAAGGCCTGGTCTCAATCGAGGGAGAAGAGGCTGACGGATTTCTCAGGGCTGTTGAGGTTGTGAAAGCTATTGCTAGAGGTTTCTCACCTGAACGTGCTTTCAGACTCTTTGAGGATGAGGATCTGTATCTTGAGCTGATGGAACTCTCGGACATAGCCGATACCCCGGCAAAACTTGAAAGAATTAGGGGAAGGATCATCGGAAGGGATGGTAAATCAAGATCACAGATAGAGGACCTGACCAATACTGAGATCTCGGTGTACGGGAAGACTGTCGCTATTATCGGAATGATTGAACGGGTTAAGGTTGCACGTGAAGCGATTGAGATGCTCATCAACGGTGTCTCACATGAAAGCGTGTATGCATTCCTTGATCGGAAAAAGCGTGAACTCAAGCAGGATATGCTGAATTATTATTACTGATCCTGATGCCAAATATCCCACAAAAAAATATTCAGACCTGCAGAGACGGGAGTTCATGGTATCCTTTCTTTTCCTTTTTTTCTCTGTTTATCGCCCTGGATACGATCAGGTGAATCATGGAGATCACAGCCCTCCCCCTTCCAAACACCCTTATTGAGAGTTGTTTAAGTAAGGGGATCAGGGAGCTCTATCCTCCACAGGCAGCCTGTGTTGATGCCGGATTATTAGAGGGGAAAAACCTCCTGATCTCTATACCAACTGCCAGCGGAAAGACTCTGCTTGCTGAGATGGCAATGGCATCTCAGATTGCCAGGGGCGGAAAGTGTCTATATATTGTGCCACTCCGGGCACTTGCCTCAGAAAAGTTCGAAGAGTTTAAAGCTCATGGATCAAAGGTAGGGGTTGCTACCGGGGACTTTGACAGGACAGATAACCAGCTCGGCTCCAACGATATCATCGTGGCAACGAGTGAGAAGGTGGACTCACTCCTGCGTAACCGAACCAGGTGGCTCAGTGAAGTTACACTCATGGTCCTTGACGAAGTTCACCTGATAGGCTCTGAGCACCGGGGAGCGACCCTCGAGATGGTGATCACCAAGATGCGGTACGCAAATCCGCAGATGCAGATCATCGGTCTCTCTGCAACAATTGGAAACCCGAAAGCGCTGGCATCCTGGCTTGAGGCAACCCTGATATCAAGTACCTGGAGACCGGTTGATCTCAGACAGGGGGTGTACTTTGATGGAACAATCACGTTTGGTGGTAAAACAGAGCCGCGTTCAGTAAGGGCTGTTACTAAACATGATGATCTGAATCTCTGCCTTGATACTATCGAAGAGGGGGGTCAGTGCCTGGTCTTTGTGTCTTCACGAAGAAATGCTGAAGCCTTTGCCAAACGGGCAGCTTCTGCGATAAAAGCAGGAACTCCAGATTCAAAGGAACTTGCCATCCGTATAAGGCAGCTGCGGGATGCTGATCAGCCCAATCTTCTGGCAGAGTGTGTAGAGCGAGGGGCTGCATTTCACCATGCCGGGCTCAAACGGGAAGAGAGGCTCATTATCGAGGAGGGATTCAGGAAAGGATATCTGGAGATCATATCAGCAACACCAACCCTTGCTGCCGGACTTAATCTGCCTGCCCGCAGGGTGATCATCAGGGATTACATGCGGTTCACCTCAGGAATGGGCATGGTACCAATCCCTGTGATGGAGTACCACCAGATGGCAGGACGAGCCGGACGGCCACACCTTGATCCATATGGGGAAGCCGTTCTGATCGCAAAGGATCGGCAAACGGTGGAGAAACTTATCGAGTTTTTTATCGATGCCGGAGCTGAGGAGATCGATTCCCAGTGTGCTGACGAAAATGCACTCTGTGCACACATACTCTCCCTGATCGCAACCGGATTTGCAAGGGATACTGCAGCACTTACCGATTTCATGGAGCGGACCTTCTATGCCTTTCAGCACCCTCATTCACGATCCATGGGAAGGATTGTTGGAGAGTCAACACGATTCCTGGTCTCTGCAGCGATGATAACAGATGAGGAGGGCCAGCTCTCTGCAACGAAACTTGGTCACCTTGTATCAGTACTGTACCTCGATCCTCACAGCGCCAGAAATATTCTTGATGTCCTGCAAAAATCTGACCAGGTTACAGATATTGGAATTCTCCACCTGATCTGCACAAGTCCCGATATGCCCCGGTTGTATCTGAAATCAGCAGATACTGCCTCACTCAAGTCATTTCTCTATAAAAACGGTGATGACCTCATGGTCCCACTCCCATATGATTCAGAGGAGGAAGAAATCTGGCTTGCTGCCCTGAAGACAGCGCTAGTACTGACAGACTGGGCAGAGGAAGTTTCAGAAGATAAGATGGAGGAACGGTACAGTATCGGTGCCGGTGATATCTACAACGTGGTTGATTCAGCGAAGTGGCTACTCTATGCAGCAGACAGGCTGGTAGGGATGGAAATTCCTGCTTTCAAAAAAGAGATCAGCCAGATAGGTATAAGAGTACAGTATGGAGTGAAAGAAGAATTGCTCCCTCTGGTACAGCTGCGCAATATCGGAAGGGTGAGAGCCCGCAGACTCTATAATGCCGGGTACACGAACAGGGACAGACTCAGGGAGGCAGGGCTTCCGGTACTAACCCGGATACTTGGTCAGCATCTGGCAAGACAGATTCTCACAGCTGTAGGCGCTAAGGTACCTGATTTACAAATAAGTGGGAAAAAAGAACCCTCTTTATACAGAACTGGGAGTGGTGAAGTTGAGGATTTGACTGACATCCCAAAAATAGGACCCAAACTTGTAGTAAAACTGAGAGAAAATGGGATAAACTCAGTATCTGATATCCTGAAAACAGATTATGAGTCACTTGCTGGAATCATCGGCTCAAAGCGGGCAGAGACAGTACTTCAGTATCTGTCAAATCAACATCAGATCATTTTAGGAGAAGATACTTCAGACGATACCGTAAAAATGGAAAAAGAAAAAGAACAGTTCGGAGTAAAAAGGGCAGGACAGCAGTCATTTAGTGACTTTTTATGAGAAGGGGTAGGTGAGGAGAAGGATGAAAAATGATGCTATTCAATCTGAAGTTCACCAGGTACGGTTTCACGTAACAGAGAATAAGGATTTTTTACAGAAACTCCGTGCTCTGGGTAAAAAATCAAAATGCTCCTTAATCTGCGTAGATCGTAATTCTGTTGCAGGGAGGCGGCATGTTGAGGCGGCATTACATTTTGCTTTCCGGTCATTCAAATCAGATTCACCAATATCCCGGAGTCTTGAGGTTGAATCCCTTCTCTATGCAGCCGGGACAAGGCAGACAGGATTAATAGGACCATTCGGAGTAAAACCTGGTGAAAACGAATGCTACCTGTGTTTAATTCCTCCCTCTGATGAAGCTGAAAAAGAACTTCATGAATTCATGGATTTTGTAGATCATGAAAACTGGGAGGAAATTTCGAGTGAAAAATTACAATGCTTACAGAAGTTATTTGGAATTAGCGAGAATGAACTCCAAATAACAGGGATTGAAAGAATTACTGATCTTGTTCTGGAACGAGTAGCCCTTCTCAATATAAACCGTTGATCTCTGCTATTTTCGAAAAGAAAAAAATTTATTTGTTAGCATGTGTCAACAGATGTTTAATTTCAGGAATAATAATCTCCTTTGTTGCAAGGGTGGCTGCATTCGGTGATCCTGGAATACAAAATATTAGGTTTGTACCAATAGTTCCCGCAATTGCCCGAGAAAGAACCATTCGGGTTCCAACTTCTTGAAAACTTTTTGTTCTGAATAATTCCCCAAATCCATCCAAGTGCTTCTCTAAAAGTGGTTCAACTGCTTCAATCGTACAATCATCTCTTGTTATTCCTGTTCCTCCTGTGAGGATTACACAATTACATATTTCAAGAGCTTTTATTACTCCTGATCTAATAGCCTGAATTTTGTCAGGTATTACTGAAGTGTATAAAATTTGAATATTAGCCTCATTAAGAAGTTGTTTTATTGCTAATCCACTTTTATCTTCTTTTTCTGTTCTTGAAGTTGAAATAACAAGTATTCCAACATGAACAGTGATTTCCTGAATATGTGAAGGATCCATATCTATCATAGGAAGAATGGAAAGAGATAGGTATTGGTTGAATGTTTACCTTTTGTTGTAAACAACCCCCACCCCTTTGTTTCCACTGGAGAAGAATATTTCAGCAGACACTAGTGGAGGTATACTTCAATATATTTTCAGTATGTACCATATTAAAATTTAAGCTTAAATAAGTTGTGTAATGTACAACAAAGAATTACTAAATTTCTGAAATGTATGATTTAATAAAAAAAGGATTTAAAAGATAAAACATTGTTATTTGGAGAGTTCTTCAAAAAAAAGGTTCCAGTGGAAATAAAGGGGTGGGGGTAATCTCATCAAATGATGATGAATGAGATTCAAGTTTATAATAAAAATATCTCTTTTTTATTGCAGTTATTGAAGTCATCCAAATTTCCTATAGTATTAATGGAACATCCATCTAACCTAGATAGGATAGATAATCAATGACGGAAGAAACATCCGGTTCATCCGGGCTTTTTGATAAATACCTGGCTGAAAACCGCATTTTTAAGGATCGGGAAGTTCTCCGGCATTCATACCGACCCCACATTCTTCCTCATCGTAAACCGCAGATTGATCAGATTGCATCTATACTAGCTCCATCTCTTCAGATGGAAACTCCCTCAAACATTCTGATCTATGGTAAAACTGGGACCGGAAAAACAGCTTCCGTTCGTTATGTAGGGACTGAACTTGAGCAGGTTAGTGCCAGAAGAGGAACCATCTGCCGTGTTGTTCATCTCAACTGTGAGGTTATTGATACTCAGTATCGTGTCCTTGCCCAGATAGCTAAACTCATTCTAGGTGAGGATGATTTCCCAAGTGATCGGCTCAGGACCCATATTCCAATGACCGGGTGGCCAACTGACCAGGTTTATGCTGAATTAAAAAATCAACTTGAAACTGTTGCAGGCGTTTTTATCATTATTCTTGATGAGATAGACAAGCTCGTTAAGAAAAGTGGTGATGACACTCTTTATAATCTAACCAGGATTAACACAGACCTTGCGAGATCCAAAGTATCCATTATTGGTATTTCAAATGATCTTGGATTTAAGACATTTCTTGATCCCAGAGTTCTCTCCTCTTTATCAGAAGAGGAACTAGTTTTCCCACCGTATAATGCAACCCAACTCTGTGATATTCTTCAACAACGTGCTGCCATTGGATTCATTGAAAATGCTCTCGATGAAGAAGTTATTCCACTCTGCTCAGCCCTTGCTGCCCAGGAACACGGTGATGCCCGTCGTGCTCTTGACCTTCTGAGAATATCAGGAGAACTCGCTGATCGGGAAGGTGCACATACAGTTCACGTTGAACACGTGAAAAAAGCTCAGGCAAAGATAGAGACAGATAGTATGGTTGAATGTATCAGAACCTTGCCTACCCAGAGCAAAGTGGTCCTGTACTGCATGCTTCTGCTCCATCGCGCCGGACAAAAAATATTCATATCTGGTGAAATTACCAGGATTTACCGGGAAATTACGCCCTTACTAGATATTGATGTCCTGACTATCCGCAGGATATCAGACCTTATATCAGAACTCAATATGCTTGGAGTCATCAGTACCAGGTTGGTAAACCGGGGAAGGCATGGAAGAACCAAAGAGATGTGGTTCGATACCAACACAGACAAGATCTGGGAGGTTATCATGGAAGAGCAGGACGATCGTCTTGCACAGATTGATGCAGAACTTCTTGTAACCATGCTACGGTGATTTTAATGGACGATAAAGACAGGACACTCCTCTCCCTTTTAGAAGAGGACTGTACAACCCCGGTGCATGACCTTGCGGTCATGCTTGAATGCAGCGATGATGAGATCCTTTCACGCAAAAAAGTGCTTGAAGAAGCAGGTATCATACGAAGATACTCAGCAGTCATCAACTGGGAAGCAGTTGAAGAGGGCCTGGTATTTGCAATCATTGAACTGAAGGTTGCCCCTGAACGTGAACGCGGGTACGATCAGATAGCAGAGCGGATAGCCAGGTTTTCAAACGTCAGAAACCTCCGGCTAAGGACAGGCTCTCACGATCTCGAACTCTTGGTGGCTGGAAAAACCATGCAGGAGATTGCCCGCTTTGTATCAGAACAGATTGCACCCATGGACCGGATCAGGGAAACAGCAACCCACCTTATCATGAAGACCTATAAAGAGAATGGTGTTCTGTACATGGAGCGGGAAGAGGGTAAACGACTTCCCTTTTCGTTTTAGGAGAATTTGATGAGGGATTTTGTTTCAGAGAGGGCCAGGGCTATCCCACCGTCAGGTATCAGGCGTTTTTTCGATCTCGCTGGTAAGATGGAGGATGTAATCTCCCTTGGTGTTGGCGAACCAGATTATACCACTCCATGGCATATCTGCGAAGCAGCGATAACCTCGATAGAGCAGGGTCACACCTCGTATACCTCGAACACCGGTCTTGAGACACTTCGAAGAGATCTATCCTCTTTTCTGAACAACAGATACCAGATCTCGTATGATCCACTCTCCGAGATGATCGTCACCACGGGAGTATCGGAAGCACTTGATATTGCAATCAGAGCAGTAATCGATCCTGGTGACGAGGCGCTTGTGGTTGATCCGATCTATGTCTCATATGGCCCGTGCGTCACCCTCGCAGGTGGTAAACCTGTTCTCATGCCATGTCTTGAAAAGGATCACTTCAGATTGACTCCTGATCTGCTCATGGAGCATATCACACCCAAATCGAAGGTGCTCATCCTGAATTTCCCAAATAATCCGTCCGGTGCGGTGATGAGGAAAGAGGATATCAAAGGCATCGCCGATGTTGCAATTGATCATGACCTCCTCATTCTCTCAGACGAGGTATATGCAGAGCTTACCTATGAGGGGAAGCATTGTGCTGTGGCATCTGTAGATGGACTCTGGGAACGGACTGTCACTCTGTCAGGTTTTTCAAAGGCGTTTGCGATGACCGGATGGAGACTTGGTTATTTCTGTGCGCCTAAGGAGATAACTGCGGCAGCTTTGAAGATTCACCAGTATATCATGTTGTCAGCCCCAACCATGGCTCAGTACGGGGCAATCGAAGCTCTGCGCCACGGGCAGGATCCTATGGAACAGATGGTCAGAGAGTACCATATGCGTCGTAATCTCTTCGTTGATGGGCTTAACAGGATAGGTCTTCCCTGCCACCTTCCTGAAGGGGCATTCTATGCCTTCCCATCAGTGAAACAAACAGGCCTCTCAGATCAGGAATTCGCAGAACGTCTGATTACTGAGGCCGGTGTGGCAGTAGTACCTGGCAGTGTCTTTGGAACTGCCGGTGAAGGACATGTGAGGTGTGCCTACGCAGTCTCACGCAATGATCTCTCTGAAGCAATCGCCCGGATGGGTGAATTCATCCAGAATCTTTGATCTTTTTTCACAGTTTTTTCATTCTCTACAATGAGAGGAGTCTCTGATTTTCAGAAGGGAGAGTATATGTCATATGGTCTCTTATCTATCCGGTTGGATGAGTTGTACCATCATCGTGGGCGGCAACTTTGGTGACGAAGGAAAGGGGAAGATCGTCTCCCACGTCGCTCACAAAGATAAACCTACTATTATTTCTCGTGGAGGTGTCGGGCCAAATGCCGGACATACCGTGATGGTAGGTGAAAAGAAGTTTGGCGTGAGGATGTGCCCGTCAGGATTTGTCTTCCCTGACGCCAGGCTTATGATTGGAACCGGTGTCCTCGTGGATCCCAGGGTTTTTGCCCAGGAGGTAGAGGTCCTTGGTGTTAAAGACAGGATCTTCGTTGATGAGCGGTGTGCCATCATTGATCTCAACCATATCGAGGAAGATAAAAGTAATACCCATCTCGCCAAAAAAGTCGGGTCAACAGGTACCGGCTGCGGTCCTGCAAACAGAGACCGGGCTATGCGGGTGGCAAAACTTGCACGTGATCTTCCTGAGATGAAACCCTACCTGATTGATGTTCCAACAGAGATCAATACCGCCCTTGATGCAGGGGAAAACGTAGTGTTAGAGGGAACTCAGGGTTTTGGAATCTCGCTCTATTACGGATCATACCCATATGTTACTTCCAAGGATACCTCAGCATCCCAGATGGCTGCCGACAATGGGGTAGGTCCAACCAGGATCGATGATGTTATCGTTGTCTTCAAGGCTTTTCCGACCCGGGTAGGAGAAGGCCCCTTCAGCACCGAGATGTCAAGCAACAAAGCCCATGATCTTGGTATCCAGGAATTTGGAACCGTTACCGGACGTGAACGAAGGATTGGGGACTGGGATAGCAAAATGGCACGATATGCATCTATGATCAACGGCTGCACACAGGTTGCAATCACAGGTGTTGACCACATCGACAGCTCATGCTTTGGTGCCACAGATTACTCCCAGCTCTCAAAACCGGTTAAGGAATTTTTGAAACAGGTCGAAGAAGACACCCGTTCTCCGGTGACATTGATATCAACCGGCCCGGAGATGAGCCAGATTATCGATCTCAGGGATGAACTTGTATGAAGCGTGAACTCTATGATATCCTCTGCTGTCCGGTCTGCAAAGGAGATCTTGAACTGGTCGTAAAAGAAGAGAACGATGTTGAGATCCTTACTGGTTCTCTCATCTGCCACGCATGTTCGGTAACATACCCAATAGAGGAGGGAATCCCCAACCTCCTCCCCCAGAATATCTGATTTTTCATGTTTCTTACCCCGCTGGTTTTGATCCTCTCTCTTTTTGTGGATCGGGCTCTCGGGGATCCTCACTCCCGGTTTCATCCGGTTGCAATGATTGGGAGTTTCATCGGTTGGTGGGGTCAGCCCCTACGGTGGAGTCCTGCTCTCCAGCGATCAGCCGGTGTCGTCTTCTGGATTATTACAGTCGTCATCTTCACTGTCCCCTTTTACTTCTTTTCTCTATATGCATCCTGGTTCCTGATGCTTCTTGTAGGCCCGTTTCTACTCAAGATATGCTTTGCCCTCAGATCGCTTGAAGAGCATGCTGCTGCGGTGGCTGCTGCAACGAGTCCTGATGCAGGAAGAGAAAAGGTTCAGATGCTGGTCTCCCGTGATACCAGCGCCCTCACCGACGAGCAGATTCTCTCTGCCGCGTATGAATCAGTTGCAGAGAACCTGAACGACAGCATTATCGCTCCACTTTTTTACTTCATGATATTTGGGCTACCTGGAGCCGCCTTCTACCGGGCTGCGAATACCATGGATGCTATGCTTGGGTATACAGACGAACGGGTCCGCATTGGATGGTTTTCTGCCCGTATGGATGATATCCTTTCATACATCCCGGCCCGAATAACTGGTCTGGTGCTTATTGTCTATTTCTTCTTTAAAAGGAGATTAAGCCCTGCTTTCAGGATCTTGAGGCGGGATCGTAGGCTTCGTCCTGGTTTCAACGGGGGCATTCCTATGTCACTAATTGCAGGAGGAACTGGTGTCATGTTTGAAAAACCCGGAAAGTACCGGATCGGTGATCCCGAGCAGCAACTCAGAGTGGCAGGCCCTGAAATTATCTCAGCAGTCAGGGGATCTACCCTGATCTTCGCAATAGTTGCCTCAACTGCATCAGTTTTATGGAATCTCCTACCCAATATATAAGGAATGAAACTCGAAGAACTTCGGTACGGCACTGAACTGATCAAGCGCGGATTCGCATCCATGCAGAAGGGCGGTGTAATTATGGATGTGGTGAACGCTGAACAGGCCGGGATCGCCGAAGAAGCGGGGGCTGTTGCAGTTATGGCCCTCGAACGGGTTCCGGCAGATATCAGAGCAGCAGGTGGTGTGGCACGTATGTCAGATCCGGGGATGATCAAGGAGATCATCGATAAGGTCTCTATCCCGGTGATGGCAAAGGCAAGGATCGGCCACTTTGTTGAGGCGCAGGTCCTGCAGGCACTCGGGGTAGATATGATAGATGAATCCGAGGTTCTCACCCCTGCTGATGAAGAGTTCCATATCGATAAAAAACAGTTTACAGTTCCCTTTGTGTGTGGTGCCCGCGACCTTGGTGAGGCACTCCGCCGAATCAATGAAGGAGCGGCCATGATAAGGACCAAGGGAGAGGCAGGAACCGGTAATGTTGTCGAGGCTGTACGACACAACCGTACGATCCTTGGAGAGATCCGCAGGCTGAAAGGTCTTGAGGAGACTGAGCTTATCAGGAGGGCTCGCGAACTTGAAGCTCCGGCTGATCTTCTGATTGAGACTGCTAAGCGGCAGCGTCTCCCGGTGGTCAACTTCTCTGCCGGTGGTATCGCCACACCCGCAGATGCTGCGTTGATGATGCAGCTTGGCAGTGATGGTGTCTTTGTGGGATCAGGGATATTTAAATCACAGAATCCGACAAAGATGGCGAAGGCTATTGTGGAAGCAGTCAACCACTTCAATGAGCCTGAAGTGATCGCTGAAGTCTCCCGGGGTCTTGGTGAACCGATGCGGGGGATAGAGGTACACACCCTCCCTCCTGAAGAGAGGCTGGCTTCACGTGGATGGTAAGATCGGTGTTCTTGCCCTTCAGGGCGATGTGAGTGAGCACATTCAGGCATTTGAGCAGGTAGTTCTTGAGCGTGGGCTTGACCTTCCGGTTGTTGAGGTGAGACTTCCTTCTGATATGGAAAACCTGATTGCCCTTGCTATACCAGGTGGAGAGTCCACCACATTTATGCGGCTCATCGATCAGAATGGCATGCGGGAGAAGATCAGGAATTTCTCAGGGGGTATATTTGCGACTTGTGCCGGGATGGTTGTCACTGCCCGCGAGGTAAGAGGCGAATCCAGGTTTGTTCCCCTTGGTATCGTTGATACAGTGGTCAACCGGAATGCCTTTGGCAGGCAACGTGAATCATTTGAGGCTGATATTCCGGTTGTAGGAGTTTCCTCACCGTTTCACGCGGTTTTCATCAGGGCCCCTGTTGTTGAAAAAGCCGGGCCTGGAGTGATACCAATTGCCACTCTCCCACAAGGTATTGTAGGGCTCAAGTCAGGCAAACATGTGGTCCTTGCATTTCATCCAGAAATCGGAGGGGATCTCAGACTTCACCATCTCTTCCTTGATGGGGTCATCCCCACCCCTCACTCTAGCGCGTAACCCCTTCATTTCCACTGGAATATAAAAATAGATCTTTATGGTTCTGTCATCCTCAAAAAGGGCATTCAACCAGAATTACTTTGCCTTTCCCTGATTTTTTACAGCATCCATTGCTGCCTTCACTGCTTCTTCATCACCGAGGTAATAGTGTTTTATTGGTTTTAGATCAGAATCAAGCTCATATACGAGGGGTATTCCGGTTGGCACGTTGAGACCAGTGATCTCATCATCAGAAACCTGGTCAAGGTGTTTGATGAGTGCCCGCAGACTGTTGCCGTGAGCAGCGATGAGTACCCGTTTTCCAGACTTTATCGCTGGTGCAATATCTGCTTCCCAAAGTGGGAGAAACCGTGCAACAGTATCTTTCAGACACTCAGACAGCGGTACCTGTTCAGCGGAGAGTTCTCCATACCTTCTGTCATATCCCGGATTTGTTTCATCACCGGGTGCAAATGCCGGTGGTCTGATATCATAACTGCGACGCCAGATATGGACTTGTTCTTCCCCATATTGTGCTGCTGTTTCTGCCTTGTCTAGACCGGTGAGCGCTCCATAGTGACGTTCGTTGAGGCGCCAGGATCTGACAACTGGTATCCACATAAGATCCATCTCATCCTGGATGGTCCAGAGTGTCCTGATAGCCCGTTTCAGGACTGATGTCCAGGCAATATCAAAGGTGTATCCTTTCTCTTTCAGCAGCTGCCCTGCTGAGTGGGCCTCTTTCAATCCCTGAGGGGAGAGATCGATATCTTTCCAGCCGGTAAACCGGTTTTCCCGGTTCCACAGGCTCTCACCATGACGTATGAGGACCAGTGTGTACATGAAACTCAGAGGGATGTTGGTTTACAAATGGGTTAAAACTCTGGAAAGGTTATATCCGCCCGTCACCAATCTTGACGTATGGGTACTGGTGTCGGATGTGCTGCGGTGGTAGTGCTGGGTCTGCTCCTGGTTATTACCGGATTTGTGACAGGAGCCGTAAACGTCTCGACTGAAGGACTTATCGTGACAGATTCCGGATATCCCGGGGGATCTGTCACGATTATCGAGGTTCTGAAGAACAAAGGTGACAGTTCGTCAGGATCTGAAAAGGTTACGTATTATCTGGTAAACGAGTCAGAGCAGAATGCAACCCCAGTACAGATTGGAACCGCTGATCTCTCTCCGATGTCTGCTGAAGGTGAATACTCGAGTGCGAATACCTATATGCTCCCGATGAACCTTGCAGACGGGGTGTATACATTTGTCCGTGAGGTCATGGGATCAGACAAAAAGACCTCGTCTGGAAAGACCATCAGGATCTCGGATTCAACCCGGCCTTCAGGAAAACCTGCTGACCTTGTGGGTCTTGGAGTAATCACCCCACGTCAGGCCGCTCCCGGCGAGACTATAAGGCTGATTGCAGCGGTGGGTAACAACGGAGGTGCTGATGCAGGACGATTCTCAGTTGATTTTTATCTCACTAACCGGAGTATGAAGTTCTCAGAACCGCTGCTTCTTGGGACCTGGGATATTGAATCAATTCCGGCTGGTGGTCAGGCAACAACAACCAGATCGGTGACCATTCCGACTACAACACCTCCAGGTGAGTATGGAATTCTCATGGATGTAGATCCATCAAGAGCAGTAACTGACAGTAACCCGTCAAATAATGACTGGTACCGGGAAGGGGTGATAAGTATCACCGGACCCACCATTGCGATGGGTCCGTTCCCGAGCGGTATGTTGATCAACACCACTTCATCGGTGATTGTTGTCCCAAATAATACAAGCAGCCAGGCGGTATATTCAAGAGATTAACTTACATTCAACTCAATTTGTTTTATACCGGCTGTGCATTGAGTAGTACATCATCTGAAATCCCGTCTTCCAGTGGAGAAAAATTCCATTCTCCATTCTCTTCGATGATAAGGGCAACAGGCTCGGATGAGAGCCACCAGCTTTCCATTAAGAAATGGATAGAAACCCTGACAAGTGAATAGAAACTTCTTTCTCCGCTTTTGATTGGCGTGGTGAAGAAAAGGTAATGATCAGACACTCGCTTCACCTGATATGAATCCCGGTACCTTGATGTTAAATAAGGGTAGAATTTCAGGGAATAATCTCTGTAATGATTTGATAATCAGCCCTGCAGGGTATTCTATTCTGAGTCCACCGGTAAGATCAGCTTCAAATGTCAATTGATCAAAGACCGGGATTAGGATAGCCGAACAGAAGAACCTACAGACTGGTGCAAGAGCCTGGTAATAACCATATACCAGGCCTGTTGATACCGGATCTCCAGACCCGAATTTGACCGATCCGGTTATTCTCTCTATTCTGATATGGGTCAAAATGAGTGGAATGATTTTTTTTATCAGAGATATGAATGGTATCATTCTTCGAAGATCCTGTTCAGGCTTTTTTTCTTCAGATGATGTGGGTACCTCTTCCTGGACTGCATCACCGCCTGACGGCCTATGCAACGGTATCTGATAGAGTTCAGTTCTTCTGATTTTGAAAATTACCTGTATCCCTTTACTTTCTGGACTTATACAGATGGCCAGAGGCCCCCATCTGATACATGCAGATCCAGCTTTCGTGTCAACTCTCCATACACCTGTGAATGTGATGATAACCGGTGTGCAGTAGATCAGAAGAGTGACACCACCGAAAAAGAAGAGAAGTATTACTATCAGAAAAAAACTGATTATCAGCTCTAACATAGCGCTATGTTGAAGGTTCTGACTCCTGCTGTGAAGGTTTCTCGGCTGTATCCTTCTTTTTGATGAAATCAATCACCTGTGGAACCAGAGTCTCACTGAGTGAGGTAATTACCTGGGCAATTGGATTATTATTTTTGAGTGATACAATCTGAATTCCCTCAACACCGCTGATGGTTTTGTCAGTAATGATAACCGCAACGGGTTCAATACCTCCTCCTGCTCCTCCGGCGCTTGTGTTTCCCTTATCACCAAATCCCCCTCCTGCACCAAACCCGATTCCAAACTTGGTCACCGGGATGATCATCCGGTTGCCGAGATCAATCGCTTCACCCATGACATTTTTTGCATTAATGATCTCATGGAGTTGCCCTGCTGTCTCTTTGAGCATCTCTTCTGTCGTCATATGTATCTGAAGGGGATGCATCGTGAGATTATTAATAGATTCCTGAATCCATGAGGCCATCTAATTATTTCAGCCATTTCCTTTAAATTATTAGTAATTGAAGAATCAATTGGGCTTTAGTAGGATTCATTCTCGTTTGATTTCCTTGAGACAGAATTTTGTTGAAATATAGATTTTCGATATATCGGCGCGATAACTTTGAAGGGTAAATTTTCTCGGATTCAGACAATAAGAACCCATAAATCTACGGATGTGATGAATAATCAGAATGGTTTTGATAGTAAAAATTCGTGTAGATATGACGCCCGTCTCTCATAGCGCAGGGGAAAGGATATAATTGAAGAGATCTATCCGCGTGCCCAGAAATATTAAATCGAACGGTCAAGCCTATTCTGCTGAAAAAAAGCCTGTACTGGGCGTAACCAGGTAATTCTGCATGGGCAGAATTTATAACGAACTATAATGACTTGAGTATGAACTATGTTGATCATCCCTTTTATTTTTGTGATCGCAGTTCTTGCTCTTGGTGTGGCAGCCTTCTTTGTCCGCCAGATCAAGTCTGCTGATAAAGGCAGCGTCAAGATGCAGGAGGTCGCTGCTGCTATCAGTGAAGGTGCACACGCCTTCGTGAAGCGACAGTATACGACTATTGCCATTATTGCAATTATTGTAGCAGCCATAATTTTTGTGGTTTTTACTCTTGTAGGAAAACCAGATCAGGCATGGCACACTGCTGCATCCTTTATTCTGGGTGCGTTTCTGAGTGCTCTTTCCGGAATTATCGGGATGTTCACCTCTGTAAGAACAAACCTGGTATCAGCAGCAGCAGCTGAGAAAAACCCGGCCCGGTCACTTGTTGTGGCACTTCGCGGTGGGGCAGTTTCAGGGCTCACAATCATTGCTCTCTCACTGATTGGTATCTCTGTCATTTTCACCCTCTTTGGTGCAAATCCGGAGGAAACCCCGTTCCTCATCGTAGGGTTCGGGTTTGGTGCATCCTTCATTGCACTCTTCGCCCAGCTTGGTGGTGGAATATACACCAAGGCAGCAGATGTTGGTGCAGATCTCGTTGGTAAGTTTGAAGCAGGAATTCCTGAGGATGACCCACGAAATCCGGCAGTTATTGCTGACCTTGTCGGCGACAACGTTGGTGACTGTGCAGGTCGTGGTGCTGATCTCTTTGAGTCAACATCTGCAGAGAACATCGGTGCAATGATTCTTGGTGTTGCCCTGTTCCCGGTGTTTGGGGTATCAGGAATTCTCTTCCCGCTTATCATCGGAGCGCTTGGTCTTATTGCAACTGTTATTGGTATCTTCTCAGTCACTGAGAAAGATGCCCAGCATGAAGACCCGATGCATGCTCTGAACAAGGGATATTATATTACCGCAATCGTTTCAGCGATATTCTTCTATTTCGCTGTTATGTACCTGCTGAACAATATCTGGTTCTTCTATGCAGGACTGGTAGGGCTGGCCCTTTCCATCGTCTTCCTGAATATTACTCTCTATTACACAGATCACCGCTTCAGACCTGTTCAGGAGATCGCAAAGGCTTCAACCGGTGGACCGGCGATGAATATCATCTCTGGCATGAATGTTGCCTTTGAAACAACTGCATTAGCCTCAATATCTATCGGTCTGGCCCTGATCATCTCATACAGACTAGGTGAGATGTCAGGTGTTCAGTCTGGTGGTCTTTATGGAACTGCTATTGCCACAATGGGTATGCTTGCACCCTGTGCATACATCCTGGCCATGGATACATTCGGCCCCATCGTAGACAATGCCGGCGGTATTGTTGAGATGAGTGAATCCTCAGAAAATGCTCAGCGCAATGTCGCAAAGCTCGACTCTGCAGGAAACACCACCAAGGCTCTGACTAAGGGATACGCAGTCGGCAGTGCAGCCCTCTCTGCATTCCTGCTCTTCAGCGCCTACATGACCGAAGTCTCAACCCTCACCGGTCATGTATTCTCTGTAGTCAACATGGCAAAGGTGGATGTATTTGTTGGTGGGCTCCTTGGTGCTATGCTGGTCTTCCTCTTTGCTTCATTTGCAATCCGCGGTGTATCGCTGACTGCACAGTATGTAATTGAAGAAGTCCGCAGACAGTTTAAAGAGAAGAAGATTCTGGAGGGAATTGACAAGCCGGACTATGCCCGGTGTGTGGATATCACTACCCGCGGTGCCCTCAAGAATATGATTCTCCCAGGCCTGCTGGCAGTTCTCTTCCCAATCTGTATCGGTATCCTCCTCAAGTATGAAGCCATGGCTGCATTCCTGATGGTTGGAACTATCACCGGTCTGCTGATGGCTCTGGTCCTCAATAATGGTGGAGGAGCCTGGGATAACGTGAAGAAGTTCATTGAGAGTGGTGCATATGGTGGAAAAGGAACCGAAGCCCACAAGGCAGCAATCGTTGGAGACACTGTCGGAGATCCATTCAAGGATACCGCCGGTCCTTCACTTCACGTGCTGGTAAAACTGCTTGCAACTACCTCTCTGGTACTAGCAGCACTTTACATCTAATCTTTTTTAAGTTAATTCAGTTCACTATGTGAATCCCGGTCATCTGTGAAAATTGCGAATGAAAACTGTTTTCTTCTCTCTGTCCTAATACTGAAAGAAGTTATATACTTGTAACAAGATGATCAATCACTTCTGATCATAAGACACGTGTATTGACTCAGAACTATGCTTCAGTAATTCTGATTGTTATGGAGAGTGTTCAGTTAAAAACACCGGATCTCGATCCCGCTCCAATGAATACAAAGATAATTCTCCACAATCCTGATCGGTGTACCGGATGCAGACAGTGCATGACTGCATGTTCTTTTAGGAATTTTAATACCTATAACTACGATCTCTCACTGTGCAGGGTGATTCGTGGCCCTGATCATGAATTTGTACGTATTCACTGCCACCACTGTTCAGATCCCATGTGCCTTGCTTCCTGTCCGGTTAGTGCAATATCCAAGGATCATCAGACCGGGATTGTATCAGTTGATAAGATGCGATGCATCGGATGCAAATCATGTACCTGGGCATGTCCGATATCAGTACCACAGATGCAGCGGGGTCTTAAGGCGATGACCAAATGTGATCTCTGTGGTGGAGATCCAAGTTGTATCAAAGTCTGCTCAGCCAAGGCTATACAACTGGTATCCCGTGAAGAGAATCGATGACTTTAGGAGGAGAAAGAAATGAGTGATATTTTTCCCTGGCGTCGTCCGGTTAAAGTTCCTGTTCCAACGACGGTAAAGACACAACTTATCAGACATTTCTCAACCGGCCTTCTCTATCCCATTAATGAAGAGATCATGGAGTATAGACGGAAATCAGGGCTCAGCCCGATTCCGCCCACGGCTCATGGGTACCCTGAAGCTGTTCAGGATATCCAGACCCTGATCAAGGCCATGAAGGTTGATAAAAAGATCGGACTTGATCTCGACACCATGGAGTACCAGTACTAAATGGCAGACTATCAGGAATCATCACAAGGCAACAAACCTGCTGGAAAATCCAGATATTCGTTTTTCTTAGGGTGTGTCATGCCTGTTAAGATGCCATGGGCTGAGTCTGCTATCATGCAGACATTGCCAAAACTTGGTATTGATCTAGAATACCTGAAAAAGGCAACCTGCTGTCCGAGAGCCGGGGTATGGATATCTGTTGATGAACGGGTCTGGCTTACATTGGCGTCGTACAACCTTCTCCAGGCAGAAGGTGATGGTCGTGATGTCATGGCCTCATGTAATGGCTGTTATGTCACCCTGTATGAGGCAAACAAGCTCCTCAAAGAGAACCCTGAGAAGTTAAAAGAGACAAATGAGTACCTGGCAAAAACCAATAATCATTATAATGCTTCCATCAGGGTTAGGCATCTTCTTGAAGTCCTGTATGAGGAAGTAGGGGTTGACCGAATCAGCCGTGAGACAAAAAAGGTTCCAATCAGGGTTGCCCTTCATCCTGGCTGTCACATGCGGATTTTTGAGGATGGGCGGCTGGTCAGGTATTTTACCGAGCTTACCACTTCTCTTGTTAATGAAGTAGTCTCGTATGAAGAGGAGCAGATGTGCTGTGGTCTGCAGGCAAATCTTGCAGACAGGAAATTTGCAACATATGAACGTGCAAAAAGGAAGTTTGACGGGATAAAAGCACTTAATGTGGACGCTCTTGTGATTGTATGTTCTGGGTGCTATGACCAGTTTGAACGGGCGGTCCAGATTCTAAAAAAGGAGATCGATTATGATTTTGATCTCCCTATCATCCATCTTGCCGAACTCCTTGCACTCTCGATGGGTATCGGTCCTGATACGTTTGGAATGAAGTACCTGAGGACAGCACCGGTTGACTCGATCATCGCAAAATGGGAGAATGATAGAAGATGAAACCATACTTCATCGTCTCGATGATAATCCTTGTGATTAGCGTCATTGGGGCGATATTTCTCCCTGAACAGAATGGCTCACCAATACTTCTCTTCCTGTTTGTAGAGTTGGCTTCGCTAGTCTCGTTTTATGTTTTCTTCTCTGTGATAATCCCGACCCTCATTCCCGAGTACAGGAATGTGGATGAGAATTTCAACTGTGGTGCAAGTGAGATCTACCTCAACCAGGACGAGATCTATACGTTAGAATCGCCATTTGGGAGCGTGCGTGATGAGTGAGAAAAAGCCATCACTCGAGGTCACTGAGATAGGGTCAGAACAGGTCAGCAGTGAAGTGTCTGTGTTTCTAGACAAAGGGGCACGGATGATGTATGCCTCTGCAGTTGATATGGGTGTTCCAGGGATCAGGATTGATTATTACTTCACATTTGATGATGAAATTCCAAGTCGGAATCTTGCTCTCCGGACATATATCAACAGGAAAAAGCCGATCTTAGAGTCAGTAACACCACTCACCCCTCTTGCAGACTGGGCAGAGAGGGAGATGATTGAGTTTCTGGGTGTCCAAGTGAAGAATCACCCGGATCCAAGACATCTCTGGCTTCCCCTCAACTGGGATGATATGTATACCAGTACCCATCACCAGGAGGATACACAGAGTGAGAGAGTAAATACAAGCCCTATTGCTCATCCGCCTTCTGATAATATTCTGACCAAACATCTCTCAGTAGTGCCGTACGGGCCGTATCATCCTGCTTTGATAGAGAGTAATTACCTGAAGATGTCAGTTGAGGATGAGGTCGTCAAGGATGCAGATCTGAAACTCGGCTTTAATCATCGTAGTGTCATCAAACTTATGGAGAGACGTGATTATTACAAAGACCTCTTCCTGGCTGAGCGGATCTGTGGGTTTTGTAATGTTCATCACTCTCTCACCTTTGCCCAGTGTGTAGAGGATATTGGGGATATCACAGTTCCCAAAAAAGCCAGATATGTCCGGACACTTCTTGGTGAGATGGAGCGGATGAAAAGTCACATCCTGGCAATCGGTCTCATGGGCGATCTGACCGGGTTTCGGACTATGTTAATGCATGCCATAAGAATCCGTGAAGATATCCTTGACAGCCTTGAGATCATGTCAGGCCAGCGGATTAGTCATGGTATTATCACCCATGGGGGAATCAGAAACGATGTGACCCCGGTCCATACCGATGTAATCCTCTCAAAACTTCAGAATCTTAAGAAAGAAGTCCCTGAATACTTTGAGCAGTGTCTTGCCAATGACGTATTCACAGGAAGGCTTCATAAAACCGGCGTTCTTACCCCGGATGTAGCCAGAAAATCCGGTGCCGTTGGTCCCATTGCAAGAGGGAGTGGCCTTAACGTGGATATCAGGAAGAACCTCCCCTATGCAGCGTATGAGGAGGTA
The DNA here is from genome assembly GCF_003173355.1 of Methanospirillum lacunae. Taxonomy (NCBI): domain Archaea; kingdom Methanobacteriati; phylum Methanobacteriota; class Methanomicrobia; order Methanomicrobiales; family Methanospirillaceae; genus Methanospirillum; species Methanospirillum lacunae. Next base: position 387,976 of record NZ_QGMY01000007.1, read on the forward strand.
GATTGGGATATTGTTACTGAAAATGGGGGAGACTGTTATGCACGGATGCAGGTGAGAATGAGGGAAGTCCTCATGTCCCTTCATATCTGCGAGCAGTGCTGCGATGTAATACGATCAGCCCCATCTGAGCTTGTCACACAGGTGAATGAACTGCCCTGTGGTGAAGGATTTTCAAGAACTGAACCACCTAGGGGAGAGCTCCTCTATCATGTAGCTTCAAACGGAACAAACACTCCTGACTTTGTCCGGCTGCGGGTTCCCACCTTTCCAAATGTCAGGATCATGCTGAACCTGATCAAGGGAAGTGTCATTGGTGATGTTCCGGTAATCATCGGCAGTGTCGATCCCTGTTTTTCATGTACTGACCGGGTAACAACGGTAAATACAGTAAAACCTCCAGTGCAGGGTGGTAAAGGATCATGACGGAGTTATTCTGGATAAATCCATTCATAGCTCTTTTTATCGGCATTCTCATCTCATTTTTGTTCAGAAAAATCAATGCTCGGATACAGTCACGAAGAGGTCCGGTGATCAGGGTTCCCCCGGCCTGGCGTGACATCAACAGGACAAAGATCTTTCAGCCGCTCTATGATATTCTCAAACTCTTTTCAAAAGACACATTTATTCCGGAAAAAGCGAGCTTACTGTTCATCATAGGGCCGGTTATGGCTCTTGTCTGTGCAGTGCTGGCAACATTATTCGTCCCTATTGCCGGGATCTCGTTTGACTACTCATTTGGCCTGGTTGTTCTGATTTACCTGCTCATGGGTGAGATTCTCTGTGTTATTGTTGGAGGAATCACCAGTGGTTCCCTGTTTGCGGTAATTGGAGGTGTCAGGGAGATAGAACTGATGCTTACAAATGAGATTCCGTTTATTCTTGGGACATTTGCTCTTGCCATATCATACGACTCCCTGTCAGTGAATGACATGATGGGTTTCAATCTAATAACCAACCCATTCGCAGCAGTAGTTGTGTTTCTTTCAATCCTCGTGAAACTGCACATAAAACCGTTTGACATTTCAGATGCAGAATCAGAGATTGTGAGCGGTCTCACTACTGAATACAGCGGGAAATTACTTGGTACAATCGAGATCACAAAGCAGATGATGGCCTTTGTTCTGGTCGCACTTTTTGCTGATCTTTTCCTTTGGGTTCCATCATCAGGGTTAGGTGCCTGGGTGGTTTTCTTTGTAGGTGTTGGATTTACCTCTGTCATGATCGCTATGGTTCATTCCCTGTTTGGAAGGTTCAGGATTGATCAGGCTACCTGGTGGCTGCTCAGGGTCCCGCTGGTTCTGTCAGTTATTGCAGTATTCTGGGCAGCAGCCTGGAGGTATGTACTATGAAACTTTCCACTAAAATACAGGCTTTTAGCGGGCTGGTCTCAAATCTGTTTCATAAACCGGTCACTGTCCGTGAGTCATTCGGTTTTATTGCCTACCTTTCCAGAGGGCTTCCCCGCCGTGATGTAATTAGATGTACAGGATGCGGGGCATGTAACGAACGGTGCTCAAGCGGGGCAACAAGCATCACTGACCATGAAGGCATGAGGACTGTATCCATCGATAGTCTCAGATGTATCTTTTGTGCACGATGTGCAGATATCTGTCCAGAAGGTGCGTTAGATCTGTATTTTGGAACTGTACATCATGATAAGGATATGAGTGGAGCAGCAGGGACCATTGAGCATGCTGCCACTTCTGATATGAGCAGACAGTGCCTGCATGATCATGATCTTGACCTGTCTGCATCTGTTCAATATGCAAAAGCTATTAGTCTTTCTCATAAACTGGAGGATAAGAGTGTCACGGTTGACACGCTTCTTCCCCTCCAAAAGTGCAGGTTCTGCGGTGAGGAGATGCCTGTTACTGAAAAGTTTTTACAGGTGATGGCAGAACGGATGCTCACCCATCTGAAACCTGAAACAGCCGAGGTTGTCAGAAAGGATCTTGAGTTGTATCTGACTGCATGCATTTCATGCCGGCAGAAACTCAGTGTAAAATGGAACACTCATCCGAGGAAGTTTATATGAGTCTTTCAGGCACCTTTCTCAAGAAATCCCCCTGGGTGTATCATGCACATGCCGGGGGATGCAATGGGTGTGACCTTGAGATACTGGCTAGTTTTGCCCCCCGGTATGACCTTGAGCGTCTTGGGATAAAACTGGTTGCATCTCCGAGGTTTGCAGATATTCTGCTTGTTACCGGTCCCGTTCCTCTTCACACAAAACCGTTTTTAGAGAGGATCTATGCCCAGACTCCAACACCCAAAAAAGTGGTTGCCATGGGTGCCTGCGGTTGTTCAGGTGGGGTATTTGTTGATAATGAGAATTACTCTATCGCAGGTCCTGTGGAGAAGATTATCCCTGTTGATGTGAGGATTCCGGGATGTCCGCCAAAACCGGAAGCAATTGTGGATGGGATCCTGAAAGCGATGAGGATGTTCTGACATGGAAGGAAAGAGATGTTAGATTATTATGCCCTAGTCCCAGTTCTGCTCCCGATCCTCGGGGGTATTATTCTCTATCTGCTACTTGGATTCTCTGAGAGAATTCAGCGGAGTTTTATCGTATGCTTCATGGCTCTTCTCTTTGTGATGAATCTTCTCTACCTCATCGCATTGCAAAGCGGGAGGATTGATCCAGCGGCAGTGGGTCCAATAGTGCTAGATGCTCCCGGGATATTCATCTCAACTCTGGTGGCATTCCTTGGAACGATGGTTCTTGTTTATTCATTCCTGTATCGCAAAAACAATCACTTTGACTCAACATTTTTCATCCTTTACTTTGTTCTTGCAGGAATGATGTGTGGTATGGCATGCACCTACAATGTGCTGGTGATGCTGGTACTTCTTGAGGCTGCGACCGTCACGAGTGCAGTTCTCATCCTGTTTGGTAGGACAAAGCGTGCGATCAGGGCTACCTACATCTACCTCGCAATTAGTATCTTCGAGGTTATCCTTGTCATCTACGGGGCATTCATTCTGTTCAGCAGTACCGGAACACTGGACCTCAGGTTCATGGATATCTCCTTATTATCGTCAGATGATATCACTCTCCTTGCACTCCTGTTTCTTTTTGGGTTTGGAACCAAAGCAGGACTGCTCCCCTTGGGAAGTATCTGGCTTCCCCCTGCCCATGCTGATGCTCCAGCAGCGATCAGTGCAACGATGTCCGGCATACTCATCAAAGCAAGCGTTGTTGCCATGGTCAAGGTGATGTACCCCTTCTTCCTGATTTCTAACGGTGAGATGCTGATGTTCATTGTTACCTTCTTTGGGACTCTGAACATGGTTCTCGGAGGCGTTATGGCACTCTTCTCCTACCACATCAAGCGTCTTCTCGCATGGAGCAGTATCAGCCAGATTGGGTACATTATTGTAGGATTTGGGCTCGCGACCCCTGTTGCAATATATGGATCACTGTTTCACATCCTCAACCACATGCTCTTCAAAGGCAGTCTCTTCCTGATCTCAGGTGTACTCCTGTATCAGGTGCATACTCTCCAGATCAAAAAGATGGGCGGGCTTGGAAAAGCCATGCCTCTGACTGCCATATCATTTCTTATAGCATCGCTAGCCATGTCCGGAGTGCCGTTTCTGAATGGTTTCATCAGCAAGGAGCTTATATATGATGGGTCCATAGATGCAGGATTCCCTGTTGTTTTCTCGCTGTTGGGTCTTCATTTCACTATCATCAGCATATTTGGCTGGATTACCAGTGTCGTGATCTTTGTCACACTGATGCGGGCGTTTTACCTGATATTCCTGGGAACACCCCGTGAATCGGAGAGGGAACTGAATGATCCACCGCTCTACATGATTATTCCGATTGTAACCATGGTAGGGCTATGCATTATCATTGGTCTGTTTCCCGATCTGGTTTCAGGTACCCTGCAGTACATTACACAGGTTCTCTTTGAGATGAGAGGGTAGTGAGACCCCTCAATCATGATTTTTCTATGATTCAATCACCGGATTTTTATTCAGTTCTTACTTCCCGGATTGGTGGTATTGATCCAGAGCAGATCGTTTTTGTCGGGTTAGGGAACCGAATGTTAGGGGATGATGGAATTGGCCCTGCTCTTCTTGATCATCTGAAAAAATATCTGCCCCATACTGTTGATGCAGGGGTTACACTTGAGGAGTATACCGGTGTAATCAGGCGCCTGAATCCTTCTGTCATTGTAATTTTGGATGCTGCTGACTTTGGTGCTGAACCAGGCCAGATAAAGATAATTATGGCTGAAGAGGTATCGCTGGTCAGAATAGGTACTCACAAGATTTCACTTGATATCATCATGGAATATTTGAGTTCAGAGACTGGAGCAGAGATCTTTATTCTGGGGATTCAGCCTGAGCATATTTCATATTCATCCAATCTTTCTCCATCGGTTGACAGGGCGGCCCGGGAGTGTGCTGAAGTAATTATCTCTCTTTTGTGTGGGAAGAATGGTTGTGAAAACCACAGTTCGGGTTTTATTCCCTCTTTTGATTAACCCAGACAGGGCAATACCAACCTACTAATTGTCCTGCAACAATCTATGGTGTGAGAAGACATGGTTCAGATTGATACATCAGTTTCATCAGGAATCAAGAAGATTGCAGAGCAGGTTGCAGATATTTCTTCATTCCATGGGTATCAGGATACCGCATACTATCTCCCGATCTCCTATGCAATCTCTGGTTCTGGGATTGATTCAAATCAGGTAGCACAACAGGTATTTGAAGCAACTCACCAGAGTCCCCTTGTTGGTGCTGAAATCCTGCTTGCATGTCGGGGGGCAGTTGACGGCCCCCCGTATACTGGTTTTATCGAGGATTCAGTGATTAGAAAGCTTGGATACACTCTTGTAGACGGGAGCATTCTCGGGCTTGCCCTGATTGTCGGAAACCCATTAAAAGCTGACTATGCTGCTGCAATATGCAGGGAACTGCAGGAAAAACTTATGCTCACGTTCCTTGCCGGTGGAGTGGTAGAATCCCTGACATCAGCAGGAGTGAAGGTCGGGCTCGATCTTCGGCTTGTTCCTCTTGGGAAAGACTCCCTTGGTGCCGTCTATTTTGCAGACATTCTTGCCAGGGTTGCAATGATGTTCGGGGGCGTTGCAGCGGGTGATGCCCACCGTCTTGTTGCATATGCAACAGAGCGGGCCAAAGCGTTTGCTATTGCTTTTCCCGGGATGACAAACGAGGAGATGGCGTTCATTGACGGTCTGCGGGTGCTTGGGATTCCAATCATTCATGCGGGTGGATATGAAGGAAAGGACTGGACTCAGGCTGACCCTACAGAGATCGTAAAAACAGGCATGGAACTGAGAGGAATTCGTGTCCAGGTCACCTCAATACCGATTCCAATGGCCTGTTCTCCTGCCTTTGAAGGGAAGGCAATCAGGAAAGAGGAGATGTACGCAGAGTTTGGAGGTACCCGCTCACCGGCATTTGAACTCCTCAGGGTAAGAGATGCCCATGAAGTTACAGACGGGAAGGTCACAGTCATCGGCCCGGAGATAGATGCAATCCAAAAGAAGTCTGCAGCCCCGCTCGGCATCATCGTTGAAGTAGCCGGTAAGGCGATGAAGAAAGAGTTTGAACCTGTTCTTGAACGCCGGATTCACAATTTCATCAATTACGGGGAGGGTTCGTGGCACTCGGCTCAGCGAGATCAGATCTGGGTCAGGGTCTCGGAGGATGCCGTGGCACAGGGTCTGAAGATTGCAGATCTTGGGAAACTATTAGCCGCAAAGTTCAGGATGGATTTTCCTACCCTTCTCGATGCTGTACAGGTTACCATTCTCACAGACCGCGATCAGGTTCTTGCTGCCCAGAAAGAAGCAGAGTTCATCTATTCAGAACGGGATGAACGAATAGCCGGGATGAAAGATGAGGATGTCACCCTGTATTACTCCTGCACACTCTGCCAGACCTTTGCTCCGAACCATGTCTGTGTGCTTACACCAGAACGGCCAGCCCTCTGCGGGGCACTCACTTGGCTGGATGGAAAGACAGCCTACGAGATGTCTCCCTCAGGGGCGAACCAGCCTATCGAAAAAGGTACTTTGATCAACGAAGAGGCAGGAGAGTACGAAGGAGTGAACCGGTTTGTCAGGCAGGCATCCCACGGGGAGGTCGAGCGTTGCGTCCTGTACAGCATCATGGACGCCCCTATGACCTGCTGTGGTTGTTTTGAAGCAGTGGCCATGATTCTGCCTGAGACAAACGGGATCATGATCGTGAGCAGGGAGTACAAAGGTGAGACCCCCTCTGGTATGACCTTTTCAACCCTTGCCGGGACAATAGGTGGGGGGGCACAAACACCCGGATTTATCGGGATATCGAAAGGATATATCTTGTCTGATCGGTTTATCCAGGCAGAAGGCGGTCTTGCCAGGATCGTCTGGATGCCCTTGGTTGTTAAGGAAGAACTTGAGAAGAAACTTCGGGAAAAGATAGATTCAGCAGGACTCTCCGGTCTCTATGAAAAGATCGCTGACGAAACCATTGCAACTGATATAGAGGGACTGCTTTCTTTCCTAACCTCGGTTGATCATCCCGCATTATCGATGGCCCCGCTGCTGTAGGTGCAAATAATGATGATATCATACACACCCGGTTGGACTGCATCGATCCGCGAGGTAGTAATCGGTGCAACCGCTGCAGAAGGGGGAACACGCCGCATCTCCTATCGGATTGGTGGTGAGTCTGATCTCCCCTGTATCGGTCAGGGAAAAAAACCCCTCATTGCCTTTGAGATCTGTGATGATCCTGCCCTCTGGCCAGATGTTGTCAGGAGTGCCTGCACAAAACTGATTGACAATCCTCCTGCCTGGGCTTCATACGTGGACACTACCCTTCAGGCAGACCTTATAAGGCTCAATCTCACCTCAACACGGAGAAGAAATTTTGACGCATACGACTCTGTGGGAAAAACGGTCACTGCGATTCTTGCTGCAACGAGTCTTCCCCTGATCATCGAAGGGAGTGCAGATGCAGAGATTGACTCAGAAGTATTCCAGCGGTGTGGTGAAGCAGGGGAAAAAGAGAGGCTTGTGCTTGGAACTGCAGAGGCTGCCAGGTATCGGAGTGTTGCAGCAGCAGCAATAGCATATGGTCATTCGGTCATCGCCCAGTCACCGATAGATGTGAATCTTGCAAAACAACTCAACATCCTGCTCAGGGAGGCCGGTGTTCCTGATGATCGGGTCATCATCGATCCCTACACCGGGGCACTTGGATACGGGTTCGAGTATACCTATTCAACCATGGAACGGATCAGGTTTGCAGCCCTGAAGGGAGATGCAGATCTTGCTATGCCAATGATCTGTGCTCCGTCAGATACTCTGACCATCAAAGAGATCAGGGGAGCTGTACATAACCATGAAACAGCGGTCTCATGGGAGGTGGCAACCTCAGTTGCTGCTGCCCTTGCCGGAGCAACAATCCTGGTTGTCAGGCATCCGGGCTCTCTTACCCAGCTCAGAAAAGCGATAGATTCGCTTTGGAATCCGGAGGTGTTTTGATGGCACTCAAGGCCCTTGACATCTACAAACTACTCCCCAAAAAGAATTGTAAAGAGTGCGGGGATCCGACATGCCTCACCTTTGCAATGAAACTGGCTCAGGGAAAAGCCGAACCTGATCTCTGTCCCTACCTTGACGAAGAGGCGAAGAACATCCTTGGTGCCTCGACCCGGCCACCGATCCAGAAAGTGACGGTTGGCATGGGAACCCTCTCGTTCACAGTCGGTGATGAGTTTGTATTCTACCGGCACGAAAAGACGTTCTATCATCAGCCTGGAATATTGTATGCCGTATCTGACACCGAATCAGACGACCGGATAAGGGAGGTTATCTCCCAGGTCAGGGGATGTAAGGTAACGAGGATTGGCATTGACCTTCTGCTGAACGGGATTGCAATATCGGCTGATTCCGGTTCATCTGAGCGGTTTGTCGCGGCTATTTCAACGGTGGTGTCCGGAAACCCTGATCTCCCCCTGGTTTTGATGGCTTCTGAACCTGCGATCATGGAAGCAGGTCTTGCAGTCTGCGGCAATTACCTTCCGCTCATCAGGGGGGCAGGAGATAAGAACATCGAAGAGTTCTGTTCATTAGCAAAGAAGTATGGGGCTCCGCTTGTGGTCTCCGGGAGCGACCTGCAGAGGTTAGCAGCTAATGTAACCCGGTGTACCGGGCTTGGTGTCACCCAGATGATGTTGGATCTCTCTGGAACTGAAGGAGAGTTTGTCAGGACCTCAACTCTTGTTCGCCAGACAGCCCTAGCTAGATCTGTCCCGGGTCTTGGCTACCCGGTGTTTCTTGACGCACGGACAACCGGTTTCTCCGGCCTTATTACCGGGATTGTGAAGTTTGCCTCTGTAATTGTTGTTAACCCACTCTCCCGGACCGAGATGCAGGCTGCTCTTGTGATGCGACAGAACATCTACACAGATCCGCAGAAACCTATCCAGATGACACCCGGGCTCTACCGGGTTGGAACACCGGGACGTGATGATCCGGTTTTCCTTACTGTCAACTTCTCTCTTACCTACTTCACTCTGCAGGGATATCTTGAATCAACCCGTCGTTCCTGCTGGCTCCTGATCGTAGACACAGAGGGAATGTCGGTTCTGACCGCGGTTGCAGCCGGGAAACTGAGTGAGTCGGTTGTCAAGGATGCGATTGAAAAGTTTGCGGTTGCAGACGAAGTGAACAACAAGACCATCATCATCCCTGGGTATGCATCCCCGCTATCTGGAAGGATAGAGGAGTATACCGGGTGGAAAGTCATCGTCGGTCCCCGTGATGCGGCAGAGATAGCATCGTTCATCGAGGAGGAGCTGAAGTAACCGATGCCTATCGTTACCTTTCTTCCAGGGTTCAGGAAAGTAGAAGTATCTACATCCGACTCTCTCATGACTGCGGCCCAGAAAGCCGGCCTTGCCATCAATGCAGTCTGTGGCGGTGTAGGAAAGTGTGGAAAGTGCGTAATGTTCCACAAGTCAGGTAGAATCAGATTTGACACTGAACGGTTTAGGGAGTTCTTCAGCCAGGAAGAGAGAGATGCCGGGGCTATCCTCTCGTGCGAAGCATATCCGGAGGATGACTGTCAGATCATGGTCCCTGAACGGACACTGATCCAGAGTCAGCAGATTCTCATGAATGTGATGGGTCAGGAGACTGTGCTCAACCCGTCAATCAGGAAATATTACGTGCAGGTCCAACCTCCGACCCTTGCCACACCAACCTCTGATCTCTACCGGCTTTTAGATGCAATATCCGGTTTAGATGGTCCAACAAGTAAACAGGTCTATGTGCCGCTGGAGATTCTCCGGGTAATTCCCTCAATGCTCAGGGACAGCGGATGGAAGGTCACTGCAACGATCGCCAGGCTCCCTGCAGGATATAGGATGATCGAGATCGAGAAGGGTGATACTTCCAGCCAGTTGTATGGGGCTGCTGTGGATCTCGGAACCACCACTGTGGTTGCGTTTCTTCGCGATCTTAATACCGGCCAGGTGATCGGTGTTGGCTCTGCCTATAACAAGCAGATCTCCTGTGGTGAGGACATCCTCTCGCGGGTAAACTACAGTAAGAGGAAAGGACTTGGACGGCTCCAGGAACTGGCGGTTGACTCAATAAACGCTGCAATAACCCTGGCAGCGAACAATGCCGGAGTCGACAGAGACGACATCTGCGAGGTTGTGATTGCGGGAAACACCATCATGACCCACATGCTCCTTGCGATCGATCCCTCATACATGATCGAGGAGCCATATGTTCCGGTGGTCAGACGTTCACTTACTGCTTCAGCCGGACGGGTCGGTCTTTCGATAAAACCTGAAGGCAGTGTTTTCATCTTCCCTGCTGTCAGCGACTTCATCGGCGGGGATATTGTAGCTGATATTGTGGCATCAGGGATGGCAGAGAGTCCTGATATCTCCCTGCTGATAGATATCGGCACTAACTTTGAGGTTGTACTTGGCAACAACGAGTGGATGTTTGCCTGTGCAGGAGCAGCAGGCCCGGCACTTGAGGGTGGAGAGGTTCTCTTTGGGATGAGGGCAAATCCCGGAGCTATAGAGAAGGTATCGATTGATCCTGCAACCCTTGATCTGAGGTGCGAGACTATCAACGGAAAGAAACCAGTGGGCATCTGCGGTTCAGGACTTATTGATGTGTTGGCAGAACTCCTGCGGTCCTGTGTAATTGACAGGACCGGGAGGATCAACACCACCATCAGCCATCCCCGCATACGTCAGGGTGAATACTTCCCTGAATTTGTGCTTGCCTGGAAGGACGAAACCGGTATCGGGAAAGATATCGTGGTGACAGAGAATGACATCAAGAACCTGATTATGAGCAAAGCCTCAACGCTTGCTGCATGTATTATCCTGATGAACCAGGCTGGAATAACCCGGGAGGATATCAAGAACCTTTACTTTGCAGGTGGGTTTGGGAACTACATCAACAAGGATAATGCGATTACTGTCGGGCTGATTCCCGAAGTGCCGGTAGATCGAATCATCAACCTTGGAAATGGGGCAGCAGAAGGGGCCAATATCGCTTTGATCAACAGGAAGATGCGAAAATTTGTTGACGACATCGCATACCGGATAGGGTATGTCGAGCTCAATGCAGAACCGACTTTCATGGATGAATACACAAAGGGGACATTTCTGCCCCACACCGATCTCACGCTCTTCCCCATGGTTGAGAAGAGCCTTGAGCTCTGTCGTCTCCGTGTAGAGGCTAAATAATGGCAGATTTTTTGAAGTCTCCATGCAGCATCGCATCAGGAGTCGGTTCCCTTCCTCATACAGATCCTGTCCAGGCTGTTGATGATATTCTCAGGCTCTGTCCCTCAATGCCATACGCCCCGACCCTTCCGAACATCTCCCCGTTTGAAGCAATCATCTGGCACGACTCAGAGTTTTTGCCAGGCAGGGTCGTTCAAGGAAACAAGCTCTATGTGGATCGATCCCTGGATTTCTCGCTTGAGATGGAGCGGGTGTACCTTGATTTCATGGAGCAGAATGTTGATCGGTACGCTGCATCACCCGGGTACGCAGCTGGTTACTTTGAGATGGCTAACCGTGATCTCTCACAGGTCTGGTGTGTCAAATGTCAGATTACGGGTCCGGTTACATTCGGGCTTACCATCTCTGATCAGGATCGCCGTCCGCTTGCATATGATGGCCAGTACTTTGACATGCTCACCAAGATGCTGGCTCTGCGGGCACGGTGGTATGAGGTGCTGATGCAAAAGACCGGTGCCCGGCAGACACTGGTGGTTATTGACGAACCGTACCTCGCTGCCCTTGGATCGTCAGTAATGCAGCTCACCCCGGAGATGATTGCATCAGTCTTTGAGGATATCGGCTCTCTCATCGAAGGCGGCATCGGTGTTCACTGTTGTTCAAACACTGACTGGGGGCTCCTCATGTCCTTTAAACCGGCAGTCATCTCGCTTGATGCATACGGTACTGCCAGGGAATTCCTTCTCTACCGTAACCAGATCAGATCGTATCTTGAATCTGGAGGAATCATTGCCTGGGGAATTGTTCCTGCTGAACTCGATAAGTTCAACCTGGAGACGACTGAATCTCTCTGGCAACGGTACCTCTCGATCAGAAACGAGCTTGAACCCGTGGTTGGGAAAGCACTCTTTGATATACAGGCTGTTATCACCCCGAGCTGCGGTCTACGTCTTGCTGATGTACCGGGTGCTATCAGGATCATGGAAACCGTTGCTGAGATCTCAAAGCGTGCACGGAGTCTATAACGCATCCGGTATTACACCTTATTCTCAGGTCAGATATCCATTATCAGAGTTGCCTCTTTACGTCCGGTTCTAAGGGCCGGAAATCCTTTCTCATCCGCACCCTGAGATCTTCTCAGGTTATGATAAGTCGTCCCCTCTTCACTGCAGTACTTCTGTTCATCTTAATCACTCCGTTTCTGGTTCAGGCGGTAGTTGATCCTCTCTCCCAGGCAGATGATGCCTATAATAATGGGGAGTACGAGCGTGCGATCCGGTGGTATGACGAAGCCCTCTCTACCAATCCAAACGATCAGGATGCTGTGATGGGGAGACTCAGATCTCTTGCAGCTCTCTCCAGGTGGGACGAAGTTATGAACGGGATTAACCGGTTCAATCTTACCTCATTAGATACAGGGGAGGTCTCTATTCTTCGGGCTGAAGCAGCGGTTAAAACTGGGAATCCAAAAGAGGCCCTGAATATCCTGAACAATACAACAGATCTGAATCGAACCGAAGAGGTGCGAATACGATCAACCGCACTTATCGCCCTGGATCAAAGTGAAGAAGCAGCCTCACTTATCAGAAATATGGAAGCCAATGGGCCTCTTGATCCCCGTCTTTCTCTCCTCATGGGAACCATCCTGATCAAGAAAGGGAATGTGAGTGCATCTCTTCCTTACCTTGAAGAATCGTATCTGGCCCTTCCACATGATCCTGATCCTTCGATCTATCTTGCAGATGCAGTAACATCCCTGGGAATGTACGAAGAGGCCCTGGATTTTGCTAATTCTGCAGCGTTTCTCAACCAGAGTGATCCAGGTACCTGGGTGACTATTGCGTACCTGAACAGCCGGCTTGGCAGATATGATGAAGCAATCGAAGCACTTGAACATCCGCTTGCAGTAAAGCCTGATGATCCGCAGCTTCTCAATGCAAAAGCGTATGCTCTTTATCTGAGTGGGCATGGAAGTGAAGGTCGCATTCTCGCTGAGGAGGTCCTCAGACAGCATCCTGGAAATCCGGGAGCCATGGATACACTAGGGTGTATCCTGCTTTCTGAAGGAAATGTAAAAGAGGCAACTGATTACTTTGAGCAGGCAGCTGAATACTTCCCTAAAGATCCAGAGGTACTCTCCCATCTTGCAGAAGCATACCATCTACAGGGACTGGATATCAAAGCTGAAGATCTCTATCAGCGTTCTATCAGGATCGATGGGTCCTCCGGACGAGCATGGAAGGGATACAGCGAGGTTCTCATGTCGCTGGAGCGGTACCCGGAAGCAGCCTCTGCTATCGCCGAAGCTTTTACATATTATCCAAAAAACAAAGAACTCATCGCCTGGGAAGAAAAGGCTGACAAAGTTCTTGTTGACTGGTATCTCAAAGAAGAGGCAGCAAACACCACCTCAAGCCATGAATGAAATCTTTGCATAAAAGGGCCTGAATTAGTTGGCTATCATCGGGTCAGGCATCCCTTCACTAAAGTCGTAGATCTCGGGTTTGAGAGTCTGTAGGTTTAGGATGACCGCTTGTGCTGGTGTAGGCTGGATATTCATCTGCTTCTGAAATGCGGTCTGACTTTGCCAGGTTCCTGCATTTATTGCGAGCACTCCCCGGTACCGGGTGATCCCGGTGATGTGGACATGACCACAGTGGACCACTTCTGGGATTGGATCAATGATGAGCCGATCTACGGTATCTGCTGCTATTGGTGTTCTTTTTCCATAGCACGGAGCAAGGTGACGCCGCTTGAGCATCTCAGGGATAACATCATGAGCTTTCTCATAACTAGCACCAGGTATCACACCGATAAGGTCATCAAAAGACCTCCCATGGTACATGAGAATCCTGACCCCTTGAAGATTGACAAGAGCGGGATTCTCGACCCAGATGCAATTCGGTGGAAATGATCCAATGAATTTTTCGGGAATTACAGGTTGTGGCTCAGCTCCCCGTACAACATCGTGGTTTCCTGGTGCAAGCACTATCTTGAGATGTGACGGGAGCTGAGAGAGCATCTTTCCAAGTGCTTCATATTGCCCATAGATATTTGGAATGGTTAGTTCTTTGTCCTGTCCCGGGTAGATACCGATCCCGTCAACCAGGTCTCCGGCTACCAGAAGGTACGAGATATCACTCTCTTTCAGCCAGTCTGAAAACCGGTACCAGGCATCCTCAAGAAATGTATCAGATCCGACATGAATATCAGATATCAGTGCAGCATACCCGGGTTTGTCACTCATGTATGGTGAGTAGGTGAATGGGATATCAGGTCTGAAGAGTTGATCCGCAAACATGAGAGAACCCTCTGGTGAGAGAGTACCTCTGACCCCTATCACCTCGTCAGGCACGATCTTCTCTGCTTCTTCAAAGTCATCCCGGTCCTTGTTGAAGAGAATACTAATAAATCCGGTAGGGTCCTCTATCTCTATCAGACGGTGTCCCTTTCCCGTACTCCGGGCCTCTACCACCATCCCGGTGATAGCAAACTCTTCAGATTTATACCGAGAATTCCGTTTCAGTGCCTCAATTGGTATCGGGCTGCATCTCCCCCTGACCATCCCAGAGAGTCTGGTATATCTGTCATGAAAGTATGCGACATAATCCTCCACTCTTCCAGCCGGTTTGCAGGTGCCCTTTCTTCCTGCTATCACCTCAAGGGATGGATCTCCCAGAAACCTCATCCCATCCCTTGCCGGTTTAGTCCCTGGGAGGTGACGGCCTGAAACTACCAGACAATCACGCGGGAGTGAAGAGATGATTCTTTCGATGAGACTGTCATCATTCTGCTCCCTGATGTACCTGACCACATCGGGGTGAACCTGAAGCCGGCAATCCAGAAACCGCTCTACAATGGCGGATGAGTTAATTGGATTCCCTCCGGGTATGTAGAAGTGAACAAGTCAGCTGGACGGAACCAGGTTTTGAAGACAGACTCACGGTACTATAGATGGGATTTGAAATGGGATCAAGATTTTGAGACTCCACTGTCCTGGTGTTTCAGATGCTGAAAGTTTACATATGAAGTAGTGTCAGGCAGTTCAATATTAATAATTCTCAGATGGAACCTACATACTTACACTATGGCAGCAAAGTCCGAAAAAAAGCCAATAAAAACCTTAATATCAGATTTCTGGAAAAGTGATGAGCAGATCCCGTCTGCAGTCCGTGAAATAGCCTCTGTTCTGGTTACTGTTGGCATCATCGTAGCCATCCTCTTTCTGGGTTGTGGGACATGGCCTGCCATTGTCACCATCGAATCAGAAAGTATGGTCCCTCATATGAATGTCGGCGATCTTGTCCTGGTGGTTGCTGCGGACCGGCTTGGACCCCTTCAGAGCATGGCTGAAGGCAATGAATCAGGGTACCAGAAATACAGCCTCCCCGGTGACGTTATTATTTACCATCCGAATGGGAATACTGAACTTCATCCGATTATTCATCGTGCCCTTTACTGGGTTGAAGCCGGGCCGACAAATATCACATACCGTGAGATGAACAAGGCAACCGGCCAGATAGAGACAAAACAATACATTGCTCCCCATGCTGGATATATCACAAAGGGAGATAATAACCCGGTTATTGATCAGACAGGATTTGGAGATAATTACCGGGGAACCGGTTCTCCCATACAACCGGTAAAGAAGGAGTGGATTGTTGGCAAGGCTGTGTATTCAGTACCGTATGTCGGATATCTGCCTCTGAATATCGGACCGGTCATAGTCATAGTCATAGCACTTATGATCCTTCAGGAACTCTATACCCGGCGCAAAACCTCCGGTCCCCAGAACAAGACACAGACAAAGAAGAAGTAACGAGAATCATGAATCTTCATACACTCCTTTCAGACACGCTTGCTGGTCATCGGCTTACACCTGAAGAAGGTGCGTTTCTTCTGTCAGTGACCGGGAGAGACCTCCACCACCTTTTTGCTGCAGCGGATGAGATGCGGGAGAAGAAGGTAGGAAATACCGTCACATTTGTACGCAACCAGAATGTACATATAACCAACATCTGTAAGAATCTCTGCGGGTTCTGTGGGTTTGGCAGAAAAAAGAACGATTCTGATGCGTATCTCTTCGGCAAAGATGAGGTTCAGGCACAGGTTCGCGAAGCCAAAGCACGGGGTGTCACTGAAATATGTTTCCTTTCTGGAGTTCACCCCGATTTCAGACTCAAAAATTATCTCTCATTTCTGGAATGGGCACATGAGGTCTTTCCTGATGTTCATATTCATGCATACTCTCCTGATGAGGTTGACTGGATTGCAAGGAAAGATAACCTTACACCTGCTGAAGTCATCACATCCCTCAAAGACGGCGGGCTTGGAAGTCTGCAGGGTACTGCAGCTGAAGTCCTTGTCGATGAGGTCAGGGATGTCATCTGTCCGGCAAAAGTGAGAACAGCGAGGTGGGAAGAGATCATCAGGGAGGCTCATAAACTTGGACTCAGCAGTTCCGCAACGATTATGTATGGATCAACTGAAACTCCAGATGAAAGGGCTGCACATCTTGACTTGATCCGGGGCATTCAGGATGACACTGGTGGTTTCTCTGAAATGGTTCTCCTCTCTTACATTCATAGCAGAACTCCTCTTCATCAAAAGGGGACTATCCGTTTTGGTCCCACAGGAAGAGATGACTTGGTAACAACTGCGGTCTGCCGGTTATACCTGGATAACATCAATCACATTCAGGTATCATGGCCAAAGATTGGAATAAAAATGAGTCAGTTGGGTTTGCTTGCCGGAGCAGATGATCTATCAGGCACTATGTACATCGATGATGTTACCGGCGATGCCGGTGCAGATCTATCTGATATCTTTGAACCTGAAGAAATGGCACACATCTGTGCGGATATCGGGCGGGAACTCAAAGAAAGGTCGACACTCTATAAGATCCTAAAATAACCTTACCCTCTTTTTACCTGTCTGACATCAGCCCCTGTCAGGTTAGCCCCTCGGAAGTCAGCGCGGGTTGTCTTGATATTAGTGAGCCGTGCTCCGGTGAGATTTGCATTAATTAGAACAGCTTCGCTCAGGTCCGTGTTGCTTAAATTTGCCTTTACCAGGCTTGCTCCAGCAAAATTTGCTTTTCGAAGAATCGAGAATTCAAAATCAGCCTCATCAAGTCGTGCACCGTTCAGGTTGATCCCTTCAAGGTTCAGACCATTCAGATGGGCCCCCCGGAGATCAGGTCTTTTGCGAGGATTGAGTTCTTTCCATTTATTCCACACATCCACCCCTTCCTTGATAGCCTTCACCTGTTCTTCGTCAGCCATCTACACCAACCAGTTAAGATTATTTGACATTTCCGGGGTATAGCAGTTTTGTCAAGTATGGTGAAAATTGTCAGTTTCAGCAGTAATGATGAGTATATTAGGATCTTCTATCAGGTGGACCAAAAGTTTATCAGCTGGCTGTCCTGATCCTCTGAGTAATGACACGGCTTTTATTCTCGATTATGCTGATGCTTGGTATACTGCTGGTAGGCCTTCCAGCAGTTGTATTGGCTGCTGATCTAGTTCTTGAACCGATGCCAGATACTCTTCAGGTAGCTCCTGAAGGTACGGTATCACAGGATGACCAGTTCTTCTCTACTGCTGTACCGATTATAAAATCAATGTCAAATGGCACAGTTCCTCTCGGAAGTCAGCAGATGAAAGTGAATAGTGCGTATTCATCTATGAAGGGAATGAAGATCAGTCCTGAAAGGTATGATGAGGCTAGAGCAACACTTGCGTATTTGTATTACTCGGTGAAAACAGGAGAAGCGTATGAGAATTATCATGATACGAAAAATTCTGTTGCTTCTACCACAACAGGCGTTGAATTTTACGATCTTGCCCAGATCTATTATCAGACTGCTTCAATATGGTGGAATCGTATTGCAGCCTCATATCCAAAGGTAACCCTCTATAAACTTCCAGCCGTGAGTGATACCTTCCCTGATGATGATATTGGAATGGGATCTGTCCTTGAAGGATTGAAATATCCGGTGCTCATGGAACACAGAAAACCGGATCCATCAAAGCCATATCAGACAGACGAAATTAACACCACGATATCCAGGTGGATTGAGGACAATATTGAGAGTATACCCCTGAACAAGTCTGAACGCAATGACGAGTCAAAAGGGTATTACTTCATCATGGGAGATGATGTTTCAAGAGCCAAGTCTACCTATGTCTCACTTACTTCCAAAAATGTTCCCGCTGAATTTTTAGAAACAGCAAATTATATTGATGCATTTCTTTACTATATCTCCCAGGCCAGGGAATATTACAACAACTACCTGACTGAGAGGACGAATATTGTATCAGCCACAGATGGCAGGGTTCCCTATGACAAATCAAAGAGTTATTATGAAGAGGCTCAGGTTGCCCTAAACATGTTCAGGGATAAGGTGGCAGGTGTAAACAGTACGACCACAATTCCTGAATTCCCTATGTTTGATGAGGTCCCTCTCGGTCCTCAACTTGATTCAGAAGGGACGCTTCATGATTACTGGGGAGGAACATACTGGACATAGGCGACCAGATACCCAACGTTTCTTTTATACAACCGATCAGATATCCAGTCACCAGTATTGCTATACCATTCGGAATACAACTCTTTACTACCTTTTTATGAAGATCCTGATCGCTGTTCCTCCTACCGGCTATCATGACAAGGAATTATCCCTGGTCATTGCGGTGTTTGATCATAACAAAGCAGAATATGAGTTCGCATCAAACCAGGCAGGATACGCGAAGGGTACCCTTGGTGGAAGGGTCTATGTCCCGTTGAGTTTTGAGGATGTGATTCTCCATAAGGAATCAGAATATGACGCCATGGCGATACTTGGAGGTCATGGGGGTCAAGCCCACTTCTGGAATAGTAAGGATCTGCTCGAACTCGTCAAGATTTTCAGATTACACCGCAAAGTGCTAGGTGCCATCAGTACATCCCCGGTGGTGCTTGCCAGGGCAGGCATCCTGAAAAAGCGGCCTGCAACTGTTATCAATGGTCCTCCCATCAGGGAGATGATGAAGGCTGATGTTAAATTTGAGGATAAACCTGTGGTATTTCTGGACCGGATAGTCACTGCCAGAAATCCCGATGACGGCAAAAGGTTTGCTGAACTCATCATCGAATACATTCTCGGTAACCCTGAGTTCAACGGGCCTCAGGTGGTCCCGGCCCCGAACAAGCTCGGGTTTGACATCTGATCTCTGTTTGTTTCTGGTTATGGTGTAGCCGCGAGTTTTCCTGCCCGCTCAAAACACCGTTCAGCATCCCGGTCCTGCCCGTTCTTCTGAAGTGCCTTCCCTTTAGCGTACCATGCCACCGAAGAATCCGGTTTCTTATCGATGATCTGATCAAAGTACTGGATTGCACTTTTATACTCCCCGACATCGATGAGCAGGTTTCCTAGTTTGTACATCGCATCGGTATGCGAAGGGTCACTCCTGATCGCTTCGAGGTAGCACCTGACCGCTTCTTCAAGGTTGTCTCCCCGTTCAAGGAGTTGTGCCATCTCATAGTAGGCATGTGAATTGTTTTGATCTATCTCAACCACCCGCAGGAAACAGGTGGTAGCATTCCGGTATGCACCAAGTTTCCTGTATGCAACCCCTTTTGAGAACCAGGCATTGATGTGCCTTGGAATTATTTTGAGTGTCTGGTCAAGATACTGAATGGCTTCCTGATATTTACCCTCCTTGTATAACGCCTGGTTTCCCATCACAAAGTATACATCTGCGATATTTTTACGATATTTTGTACTGCCAGGGTCTCGTTCCATCGCGGTCTCGTATGCCTCAATGGCTTCATCATATCTATGGAGAATTTTGTACGCGTTTCCGGTAAGAAGCCATGCAGGGGCAAAATCGGGTCGTTCCTTTATACATCGTTTGAAATATGATATTGCATGTTGATAGGCCCCTATCTTCATGAGTGAGCGACCCATCCCGTAGAGAATATCCGGGTCCTGGGGTCTGACCTTTATTGCATGATCATAAGCCTCAATTGACTCGTGATATTTTCTCAGGTCATAGAGGTACCTCCCTTTCAGATCCCAGGGATACGAATAAGATGGATCGATTTTTTTAGCCTTATCAAAAAAATCAACAGCCTCGTCCCTCTTTCCAAGAGTCCAGAGTGCCATTCCCTTCTCATGATATGCAGCAGGGTATTCAGGATGTAACACCAGTGCCCTGTTACACAATTCGATCGCTTCGAGGCATTTCAGGGCGTCCTGTGTCTTTTTTGCGAGACCCCTGAGTGCTTTTGCCCTGTTGGTGATTGCCTCAACGTACTCGGGTTCTATCTCAAGTGCCCGGGTGAAACATTCATCAGCCCTGTCGTAGCGTTCAAGTCCTAAAAATGCCTTACCCATCCCGTTCCAGCATTTTGAATTTCCTCTATCTAATTCAAGACCACGGTTGAAGGTTTGGATGGCTGCCTCAAACTTCTCTTTGGCAAGTTGGTTCTCTCCTTTCTGGCAATAACCATCTGCCGGGGTGGCATCAGATCCTCCCAGCCAGTCTCTGATTCCCATAATATTGAATGTGGCGATCCTGCACTTTTACATTATTCTACTGGGATAAAAACCTATATCTGGCAAAACTGGTGACCAGATCAGAAAAATTCTCCCTGAATTTTTATCACATCAGTACTGTCAATCGCCTGTGCATAGGCGTCCAGTGGTTCCTGGTTCAACTCTATGAATCTGATCCCCCAGGATACTTTTCCAAGGATCTCCCGTGCCTGTTCCTCCTCACCGAGTATGCAGAGGCCAGCTGCCATCGCTTCAATTGAAGTCAGTTTAAAGGGTTTGCCAAAGTTCACCGGGTTTGCAGCGAGGAGAAACGGAAGAGCCCGCCTGAACCTCCAGTTACGTACGATGCTGGTATCAAGCACTGCCCATGAACAATCAAGAGCGGTAATGGTCCGTGTTCGTTCTTTGTCTGCAGGAGATAATGCCTGTTCTGCTGTGGGATCGAGAATGAGACTGCTGCGGGGGACGTGGGTTAAACGAGAGAATATTTTGACCATTCCTGCCCGCTCCAGTTTCTTCATCGTGCATTTCTTCGGATCACAAGTGTTGTCCCGGTATGCAAGGAGCGGTATCATCTATCATGACTGCACGTGATATGAGATAATAATGTACCTTCTCTTCTGTCCCTGTATCAGGGAACCAGGTCTGCGGGCATCAGGAATTACCACTGAACGCGATATCCTGGCATTTGATCAAGTTCTCTCCCGGTGCAGGTCTTATGGAATTGATATGCGATTCCTTCCCTGTCCCGAGACCCTGTACCTGGGAGCCGACAGGAGCCCTGCTACATTCTCTGAGAGGCTAGATACACCCGATTTCAGGCATCTTCTTGATCAGATGGAACGGGAGATCAGGTCCACGATTGCAGATCTCGGAGTCCCCTACGCCATTGTCGGAGTTGATTCGTCACCCACCTGTGGGGTGAATAAAAACTGGAGATCTCCAACTGGCCGTGAAACAGGGAGGGGTGTTTTCCTGGATCGGTTTCCAGATATCCCTGCGTACGATGTCTATGCTGTAGCTATGAGCAGGATTTACCTGGCTGGCCCACTCTTCTCTGAAGCTGAGCGCACCTGGAATATCAGACTTGCACAATATCTTCGGTCGTATGCATATGATGTGTATCTTCCTCAGGAGATCGGGGATTCATCGGCATCACGGGGAATGGATGCACATCTGGAGATTTTTTCCCGGAATCTTTCGGCCCTTGAAAACACGGATATTGTTGTTGCAGTGATTGATGGTGCTGACGCCGACTCTGGAACATCTTGGGAGATGGGATATGCCTATGCAAAAGGAGTTCCTGTCATTGCAGTCAGGACCGATTTCAGAATGGTCGGTGCCATTGAGCATGTGAATCTCATGCTTGAGCAATCAGCTGTGGTAACTCATAACCTGGAAGAGCTCCGTGAGGCTCTTCCCTGCCCTTTACCGGTTTCCTGATCATCTCCCGGTAAGAAGAAGCAGGAGAGCTGATGCCCCTGAAAGAATGCCCGCCCTTTCCCTGATGAGATTATTTTCGGTTCTGCTAATCAGAAGAAACAGTAATCCGAGTGCAAAGAGGTACTCCGACGGGGTTGTCAGTTCACGCATAAGGCCCCAACCGAAGTAGTTCTCCATCTGGTAAACAGGGAACGGCCCGAGCAGGGGATAAAACCAGTTCACCGGTATCTTCCACATCTCATCCAGGATCTGATGAGTCATGATACCAATCCCAAGGGCAACTGTAATGTACTTGTTTCTGAAGAGAGCAGTTGTGATCAAAAGGATTATTGTGAGTCCCATCAGGGAATGGGCGATAAGTCTCCCATCTCCTATTGATGGAAAAATGATGTATCCAAGTGGTTTGTCAATAAGGTCAGGGAGAACAGATCCCAGTACACAAGCCGGGAGAATGTACCTTGATTTAAACCGATTTTGAAGGAGCAGTCCAGATGCTGCTCCGAAAAAGAGGTGGCAGGCTATTAACATGAGCAGTTATCAGACACTGCACGTCGTCTGATCTCCTCTGCAATTCTGCGTGAACTGGTAAAAGGGGTTCCTGCGTACTCGCTGATTCTGATGATCTCGGTCTTTAGTCCACGTTCGCTCAGGGAGTCACGAAGACGACTCTCCTGAAAGTGCTGATTGAACCCAAGTGTGATGATATCGGGTTTTATCTCTTCAATGGGCCTGAACATATCATGCTGATCGCCAAGTACTGCTTTAAAAACTCCTTTCAGGGCCCCAACCATAATCACCCTCTGTTCTTCAGGAATAATCGGCCTGGGTTTATGTTTCACGTTTTCATCCCTGGCGACGATGACCCAGAGTTCAGTTCCCAGATGCGCAGACTCACTGAGGTACCAGAGATGCCCGGGGTGGAGGATGTCGAAGGTTCCGGTTGCGACTACTCTACGGATTTTACTCATCCGGTATTACCTCGAGCTCAATACTTGTCCCGTCAGCGTGGAAACACCTCCAGTCATCCTGACCATAGGGGTGTCCGACGATGATGTGGCAGGACCCGGTCCGTGAGAAGAATGCAAGATCTGCTTCTGACGGCCGTATTGCTCCGCTTGGATGACTGTGT
Organism: Methanospirillum lacunae; assembly: GCF_003173355.1. Classification (NCBI taxonomy): domain Archaea; kingdom Methanobacteriati; phylum Methanobacteriota; class Methanomicrobia; order Methanomicrobiales; family Methanospirillaceae; genus Methanospirillum; species Methanospirillum lacunae. The sequence goes on from NZ_QGMY01000007.1 coordinate 410,848, forward strand.
GCGCTTCCGATATATCCGACGTTGAGTGGGATCATCTCAAACAGAACCGAAGCACTCGCTGATCCCCCAATGGTTCCGGGAATAATATCCACGTTCCGGATCACGCCCTCTTCTGTTGACAGAAGCGCTGCAAACTCCCGGGGGTGTGATTCCTGTCCCATGATAAGCAACAGGGAAAGGGTATCTGCTGAGATTCCTCTGATATTCATGAATTATCCATATACCTGAAGGAGAAGATGTTGGACTTCATCATTCATTGATTGTTCCCCGGCTGCAGATCAGAATGGGCCATCCTGTTCAAAGCTTCGCCCGAATTTTATCGCAAGTTCTGCCTTGAAGAGTTCACGACCCAGGTATCCGGCATGATCGAGGAGTGATATTGCGTCCTGCTTTAAAAGGGTGTAGAGTACATCCTGCCATCGTTTTCCTCTGACTGCTGATCCGTTCCTGACAGCGATGATCCATCCGTCCTCGATCCCGATTCTGAAATTTCCGCGCGGATCATATTGAATCTCATCAGGCATCTGTTCAGCATCGACAATACTGGAGTATTCCAGGGGAGGTTCTCTTCTTTTACGTTTCTCTTTGATGCAGAAGAGATCAATGCCGAGATCCTTGGGATATGGACGTTCACCGGTGAGGAGCATCATCTCGGTTGCCCTCCTCATCTCTTTGATGGAATCCTGTGTTTTATCGCTGTGTTCACTACAGAATATGATGGCAGCATGGAGTTCGTGTGCCATCGCTGCAAGTAGGGCATTGATCCCGATTGAATCGGCATCAATCAATTCAATTACGTTGCCAGCCCCAAAAAAGAGAGGACAGCCATGATCTGAAAAGCCGGCAAGGGACCTGGTAAGTCCCGATCCTGCGGGTTGCAAAAGGGGATCGGCGATAAGCCGGGTCAATCCCAATTTTTTTGCCTGCTCTATTGTCTCTCCAAGGGCTCGTTCCAGGGGAACAATAACCGCTGCTGCCCTGGCCTCTATGATATCGGGTCCCACTTCATTGATATTCCCATCATGGAGTGAGAGAATCAGATCAGCTCGTGGCAGTGCAGCCCTGATGAGCTCAGGGTTTTGGGTATCAACAGCCAGAGGTCCAGGCAGATCAGAAATTCTTTCAAACACCCTCCTCACGTCATCAGGTGTTGCATCAAACCCGAATCCAAGATCAACGATGTCAGCTCCGTCCTCAAAAAACCGGATTACCTTCTTCCTGATATCCGGATGGCGATGAGCATCCATGATCTCGGCCAGGACCTTTATCCGGGATCCTTTTCCGATCTTGACTCCCCGGATTGAGAAATCTCCAGTGGCCTCGGTTTCAAGTAATTTAACCTTGTCTGCAGCCTCTTTCTGTCGTAATGATGTGAGCAAATCATCGGCAGGAATCTCACGGGACAGCTCTATTGTATCTATGACTCTGAGTATCAATGAGAGATCTGCTGCATGACGTGGTCCACGATAAATTGGCACTCCCGTTTCTTTTTCGACCTGTTGAAAAGAGGCTGTGCACATACCTGATGTAATCACCATGTCATATGATCCATCAACAAGCAGGGTCCTCAGGTGATGAGGAGTGAGAAATGATGCGAGTTCACCGGTAACTACCACCGTAGCATCGTATCCTGTGGCTGCTTTCCTGACAACCTCTTCGGTGATCCTGCCGGTTGGGAGGAGTATCCGCATCATCCTTTCTTAATTACTGCAGGAGATAACCTATAGTAGTAGTGATGTTAACTGCTGATCTTCATGTCCATACATCCTGTTCCGGAGACGGTGAGAGCCGGGTTGAAGAGGTACTTGCAGCAGCACGCGCAGCAGGTCTCGATGCCATTGCTCTGACTGATCATGACACCATAGAAGGCTGCAGGATTGCAGCCTCAATAACCAGTGATGTCCTGGTAATTCCTGGTGTAGAAGTAACAACTAGGCAGGGTCACCTGCTTGCACTCGGAGTCAGTGGAGAGGTTCCTAAAGGTCTTGATGTCCTTGAAACAATCGCCCTGGTTCATAAAATGGGTGGGGTTGCAATCCTTCCGCATCCGTTTCATCGGTACCGGCACGGAGTCGCCCTAAAAAAGAAAGAAGCTCTCGAGGCAGCAGATGCTATTGAGGTCTTCAACAGCCGGTATATCCTCGGTGGAGCAAACAGGAAAGCTGCCCGTTATGCCCGTAGACTTGGAAAACCCATGGTGGCTGGAAGCGATGCACATAACTGCAGGTATATTGGGTACGGCAGGACAATCATCGAGGCAGACCGCAGTATTGCCGGTATCCTTGAGGCCATCAGAAACGGAAATACAAAGCCCGGGGGCAGGCGGACTCCTGTCAGAACCTATACTAAACAGTCACTTCGGAACTCATGGCGGAAACTGAAAGGCAGAATTACCAGGTGAGGGTTGCTTTTCGTATAGGCTATCTTGGGACCTCATTTTTCGGCTCCCAGTTCCAGCCCCGTGACCGGACCGTGGAGGGAGAGATCAGGCAGGCCTGCATCAGGGCTGGCCTGTTTACTGATACCCGGGAAGGCAGGCTTGCATTCTCCGGCCGTACTGATCGCGGGGTTCATGCCCGGTGCCAGGTTATTGCATTCTCGACACCATATCCGGATCGTGCCAGGCGTGCACTTCCTGGTCAGCTTCCCCCTGATATCTGGGTTGATGCCTTCTGTGAGGTCCCTGATTCATATTCCCCACGTCGGGATGTGATCAGCAGGACCTACCGGTTTTACTTCCATGAGATGCCTGAAAATCCCGCTTTGATGAAAGAGGCTGCAAAGTTATTCCTCGGAAAGCACGATTACTCCTGCTTTGCACGTGTTGAACCGGGAAAAGATCCCATACGAAGTATCACCACGATAAACGTACATATTGAGGAAGATTGTTGCTGGATAGAAGTGACAGCCCCGAGTTATCTCTGGCACATGGTCAGGTGCATGGCTGCGGCTCTCACCCGTGTATCATCAGGTCTGCTCACACTTGAAGAACTTGAAGTAATGCTCACCGGCAGATGTAGCAACAAGGTGAAACCTGCTCCTCCCGATGGGCTCATTCTCTGGGAGATAACTGATCAACTCCCATGGCGACCGGTTCCTCCACTAAAACGAACATTCAAACTCCATGCTGATGCTGCAGCAGATCACCAGCTCATGGCCAGGGTCCATCGCATTCTTTCACCGGGGTTATGAGTAATGCATCAAAAATGGATTCAAGAAAAGTTGGGTTAAAGATCCCGCTCTACTTTTGCAATCATCGTCTTGATATCAAGCCAGATGATAAGTTCACTCTTGTCTTTGCCAGCGGTCTTGGTCTTCTTTCTGATAATCCCCAGAATGTCCCGCTCACTGTTTTGTGAAGCATGGGCATCAGTGTCGATGTCTTCGTCAGCATAGGTGGTGACAGCCAGAACATCATCTACAAGGACTCCGATCATCTTCTCAGAGACAGCCTGATCGAGAACAATGATGCGTGATTTCTTCTTGTCTCCTGCCTCCTGAGTGATCTTCATCATATCTTTCAGGTCGATGATGGTTGTTATCACACCTCTGAGATCGATGATTCCCTTGATAAATGAAGGGGTGTTTGGCAGCGGTGTAATCTCGGTGGTGTTGATAACCTCTCTTGTGTCAAAAAGATCGATGGCAAAGAGTTCATTCCCCAATATGAACTCTACAACCCGCATGTTTCCTGTAGTATTTGCTCGGGTTCTTACCTGCTTGGTTCCCTGTGGAATTCCCATGTTCTCCTGTTGAACTTCTTCTGAATCACTATCTACAAGAAATGTGCCCATATTTTCCCTCCATCAGACATACCGGGCTTCATGGTGTCAGGGCTTGCTGATACCCTTCTCCCGTCTCTTAACTAACCTTATCAGGGTGTTGAATCATGAATCTTTCGTTTATTTATTTCAGCGATACCGGTGAATGACACGAAAATGATCCTTGTGATTCCAGAATCAGAAGTTTACATGCCCTGGTCAGGCGTGCAGTTATCCGGCATGGAAACGAATAATGATGAAAGATGACCGCCCCATCGCCCGAAATGGTTCTGAAACGCTGGTTTGGATACCCTTCATTCAGACCACAGCAGGGCGAGATCATCAGAGAGGTGATCAACGGACGTGACGTGCTTGCGGTTATTGCTACAGGCGGAGGAAAATCTGTCTGTTACCAGATACCTGCTCTTATAAGGGAAGGTCTCTGTGTCGTCGTCTCGCCGCTGATTGCACTGATGAAGGATCAGGTTGATGGCCTGAAAGAGCTTGGCATCCCTGCGGCTTTCATGAACAGCACCCAGGACTCCAGGCAGAAGCGTGAGGTTGAGGATGCAATCAGGGCAGGGACTCTCCGGATTTTGTATGTTTCTCCTGAGCGGCTGATCCTACCATCTTTTCTGAAATTTCTCGCTGAAGTTCATCCAAGCCTTGTGGCCGTTGATGAGGCTCACTGCATTTCGCAGTGGGGGCATGAGTTCAGACCGGAGTACCGGCGGCTCGCAATTATCAAGGAGACGTTCCCAGATGTCCCTGTTATAGCACTCACGGCAACAGCAACCCCCTCGGTAAGGACAGACATCATCAATGAATTGAAACTATCCAATCCTGCAGTCTTTATCGGGAGTTTTAACCGGGCAAATATTTCGTACCTTATTGAAAAGAAAGAGTCTCCTGATGTTCGGGTGGTTTCATTTCTCAGGAAACATGCCGGGGAGTCAGGGATCATTTACTGTTTTTCCAAGCGACAGGTTGAGGACCTGACCGCCACCCTGCGCAAAAATGGGTTTGCTGCATCTGCATATCATGCAGACATCCCTCCTGCAGAACGCCATGCGGTCCAGGACAGGTTCCTTCGTGATGAGACCCGAATTATCGTAGCCACGATTGCATTTGGGATGGGAATCAACAAACCTGATGTCAGGTTTGTCATCCACTATGATCTCCCCAAGAATCTGGAGCACTATTACCAGGAGACAGGCCGGGCAGGGAGGGACGGGGACCCTGCAGAGTGTCTTCTCCTCTACAGCAGGGCAGATTACCGGAAGATATCATTCCTGATTGATAAGATGGGCGACGGGGTTGAGAAACAGGTTGCGATCAGGAAACTCCATGACATGATCGGATACTGTGAAACACGGGCCTGCCGGCGTGCAGTTATCCTGACGTACTTTGGTGAGGGATACAATGAGCCGAATTGCGGGGGTTGTGATAACTGTGCTTCAGGCAGAAAAACCATGGACGGCAAGCAGGTTCTAAAGACTATCACAGCCTGTGTGGATGAATTGGAGGGTGGATTTGGGATTTCTTACCTCGGTGATATTCTGTCAGGTACAGCAGATGAGAAAGTAATAGGCAACGGGCATGACAAGATCTCCTGCTTTGGCATCGGTAAACCCCACCGCAAAAGGCAATGGCTCTTCTGGATACGTGAATTGATCTACTGCGGATATCTCACATCATTTGGCACAAAATACCCTGTTGTCAGGGCAAATGACCGAACCCGGGATGCCCTGTCTGGAAAAATCCCGGTGATGATCGGAGAGCCTGATTTCCAGGCAGTGCTTGCACCCGGAGCAGTTGCAGAAGAGACTCCGGTTTACAGTGCAAACCTGTTTGAGATCCTTCGAGATATCAGGAAAAATATCGCCGATGAAGAGGATGTCCCACCATTTCAGATCTTTCCAAATAGGACTCTCAAAGAGATGGCGACCCGCCTCCCCAGGACGAGGGAGGAATTGCTTACCGTGTATGGGGTTGGAGAACACAAGGTTTCACGGTATGGAAAACAGTTTCTTGAGGCTATCTGTGCGTATGCGGATCATCGCCAGACCATTGTGATGAAGGCTCACAAGGCCAGATTATGACTCGTCCATGTAACGGTTGTGGGAAATGCTGTATGAATATGCGGCAGTACATCCGTATCGGGAATCAGTCTTCTGACGGGAGATTTTCCTGTGAATGTACTCTTACCAAAGAAAAATTCCAGGCCAGGGTTTCCAGTAAGGATACTGCCCGGATGTTTGATCGAAACTTTCAGTTCAGGTACCCGAAGGCATGTCCGTTCCTTGTGCTGGGTGAAGGTGATACTTTTTCCTGCCTGATCTATAACGACCGGCCAGGTCACTGCAGGTCTTTTCTCTGTTCCCACTGTAAAGAAGAGGAAGAAGAAAACAAATAGACCGGTTCCTGGTATAACCTCATCAGGCCGGTTTCGCTTCAATGGTGCCTGGAATGATCCGGTTCATCAGCCATTCCGGAACCTGTCTGTTTGTTCTGAGTACTATTTTGAACGTATCTCTGTCTTTCTGGACACCTGTCCATGTTACATTTACCTGATATCCTGTGTCAAAGACAGGAGTTCCAAAGATCCGTAATGAGAAGATCCTCGGGCTGATCTGCCTGGTCTCATTCATCTCCATCTCCTCCCGGTGATTGCCGATCTTAAGTGCTATTCTGTCACCGGTCTGCATGGCGAGGATATCAAGACTACCTACATGCACCCGTTCACTGTCAGGCAGTGATGCCTGGTACGTCGTTGTATAGGGAAATGGTGTATCTTGAGTTGCCTGCTGATCAGGAATAATTTGCATGGTCAGGACTGCTGCTCCAGCAATTCCTGCAACCACGATGATCAGAACCAGAACCCGAATCAGAGTTCTGTGGTTACTCTTTCTCATCTCCAGGTCTTTCCATTTTGTTGGCCCTCCAAAGCTTGGTTCCTCAGGGTCTGGTCTGTTTGTCATGCAGTTCCCTATCCGGTATTAGGATATCCCCCTGTATCAGCGTGCCGGCCTTTTGCGGTACCCTGATCAAACTATCATTATTTATCATGAAAAACAAACGGCTAGTGACACTCATGCCAACGGTTCCTGACACCGAATATATCCATAAATGCACCTCGGCATGTGCCGGATGCAGTTCTGATCTGATCCTCAGGCATGTCCTGAAGGCTGCAGGTCCAGATACCGTACTGGTGGTTCCGGCCTGTTGCACCTCGGTGCTGCAGGGTGTGTATCCGAATACGTCATTTGGTATCCCTGTTTACAATGTAGCGTTTGCCTCTGCAGCAGCGGTTGCTTCAGGAATGGCAGCAGCATTTGAAGAGCTGGGAAAGAAGACGAATGTTATTGCCTACGCAGGTGATGGAGGAACGGTTGATATCGGAATCCAGGCACTTTCCGGTGCCCTTGAACGGGGAACCAACTTCCTGTACATCTGTTATGATAATGAAGCGTACGGGAACACCGGGATGCAGCGATCAGGTTCCACCCCGCTTGGTGCCCGGACAACAACAACGCCAGGCGGCAAGCCACACCCCAAAAAGGATCTTGACCGGATTATTGCAGCCCACAATCTCCCATACATGGCAACCAGCTGCAGTGCCTACCCTCAGGATCTTGTAAAAAAGGTTGAAAAGGCACTCTCGATCAACGGGCCGAAGTTTATGCATGTACTTGCTCCCTGTCCCCCAGGATGGCGGTACGATGCTTCTAAAACAATTGAAGTAGGCAAACTTGCAGTTAGAAGCGGTATCTGGGCAATGTATGAACGTGAGTACGATACTCTCACCATCTCGGGCCAGACTAAAGCCGCGATGATGAAGCCGGCACCACTTGAGGATTACCTTAAGATGCAGGGTAGGTTCTCTGGACTTAAGCCTGAACAGATCACTGAGATTCGCCAGTCCATGGAGCGAAACCTGCGGCTGCTCAAACTGGAGGCTGAAGGAACATGCTGACCATTTCAACCGGAAACAACGCGGTTGCTGCAGCTGTCCGGGAAGCCGGGACCGCTGTGGTTGCTGCCTATCCCATCACTCCGCAGACTGAGATTGTCGAGCAGATTGCGAACTTTGTAACAAAAGGAAGCATGAAGGCCAGTTATATCCCGGTCGAGAGCGAACACTCGGCGATGGCTGCCTGCATCGGTGCCAGCATCACAGGAGTTCGGACTTTTACTGCCACCAGTTCCCATGGACTTTTGTACATGCACGAGATGGTGAACTGGGCTGCTGGAGCACGACTTCCTATTGTGATGGCAAACGTGAACAGAGCAGTCGGACCGGGCTGGAACGTCTGGGCTGAGCATACTGATTCACTACAGGCACGTGATACCGGCTGGCTTCAGGTGTATGTAGCAACAGTGCAGGAAGCCTATGATGCAACCCTGATGGCATTTCGGATCGCTGAAGATCGGCGGGTCTATCTGCCGGTGATGGTGAACCTTGATGGATTTGCTCTTTCCCATATCACCCAGCAGCTTGAGGAAGTCAAGGCAGGAGACTTCATTCCACCCCTGGTCCTAGATCACAGGATCGATACCGAGAATCCGGGAGGGTACGGATGTATGACCTCGTCGGTAGACTACGTCAGGATCCGTTCAGATATTGAACGCTCCATGCGTGACTCGGTTGAGGTGATCAAGGAAACTGAAGCTGAGTTTGCACAGCGATTCGGCAGGAAGTATTCCTGGACAGATGATTACCGATGTGAGGATGCAGAAGTGCTGATCCTCTCGATGGGAACGCTTGGAAAAGAGGCCGAAGTTGCTATTGATATCCTCAGAGACGAAGGAATCAAGGCCGGTTCGATGCGTGTGAGATGGATGCGCCCATTCCCTGAACTCGATCTCCGGGACCGCGAACTTGTCGTCATCGATCGGAATTATTCATTCGGATTTGGTGGTATCCTTGCCGGATCAATAAAGGCAAAAACCGGGAAGGATTGTTACAACGTTATTGCCGGCCTTGGAGGACAGGAGGTTACCTACAATGATATCGCCTCCTTTGTCAGGAACCGGAAGACAGGCACTGAAGAATGGTTTGGGGTGAAGATCTGATGTATGAGATTAGGCTTCACTCCCGGGGAGGTCAGGGTGGTGTAACTGCAGCCAAGCTGATGGCACTTGCAGCATTTCGTGACGGCAAGTATGCAACGGCTGCCCCATTTTATGGTGCAGAGCGTCGTGGTGCCCCAATTGTATCCTTCATCAGGATTGACGATAAGCCGATCAAAATCTACTCCCAGATACACCAGCCGGATCTTGTTGTGGTGCTTGATGCTTCGATTATTGATTTGGTTAATGTTTTTGACGGCCTCAAGCCTGATGGAAAAGTACTGATCAATGCGCCAGAGGTTCCAAAAGCAGCTGCAGGATACAAGACCTTCTTTGTAGACCTGACCGGTATTGCTCTGAAGACCGATCTGGTAGTTGCCGGAAGTCCGATCCTGAATACTCCGGTAATCGGAGCACTAGCAAAAATGGGTCTCTTCTCACGTGAGTCTGCCCGTGCAGCAATATCAGAGATGTTCGCAGATGAGCGGAATCTGAAAGCCGCCATGATGGCATATGAGGAGCTGGTGATATGAGAGAGAGACTCGCAATATCCCGTCCGGTTGAAGGAGCCTGCGGAAAAACCGGAACCTGGCGTGTATTTCGTCCGGTTGTTGACAGGGACAGGTGTAATTCCTGTGGTATGTGTGCAATGTACTGTCCGGATGGCGTCATCGACAATGACTATCAGATCGATCTTGTCTTCTGCAAAGGGTGCGGCATTTGCGCGAATGAATGCCCGAAGAAAGCGATCACCATGGTCAGAGAAGGCGAATAATCCAACCATTTCTCACCCTTTTTCTGCGATTGTAATAATTCCCGGGATGCTGTAATTTTATCAGGCCTGACTTTATCTGTACGATTATATGCTGGTGCGAATTATTTCATATACTGCACCAAACAATTATCCCCAAACCTGAACCACATGGTAGTATGGTCCGGTACTCAATAACGATGGAGGATGATCTGACCAAGCGGATCGACCAGGAGTGTAATGCCAGACAGTTATCACGGTCTGACTGGATCACTGAAGCCTGCGCCCGTCAGCTCAAACGCCTCTCCGGGTTTGGGATATATCCTTGTGGCCAGTCCGGCCCGCTCATCGATGATTCGCCTGCACTGGTCAGGCACAATATGCAGAATTACGAAGAGACGTACCGGAACTTCAAGATAGAAGTACCCGAATACTTCAACTTCGGATTCGATGTCATCGATGCCTGGGCAAAGAAGGATCGCAACAAACTTGCGATGGTTTGGACAAACCAGCAGGAAGCAGAACACTTTTTCACCTTCCGTGACATCTCCCGCAGATCAAACCAGATTGTCAATATGCTGATCAAGTACAAGATCGGCAAAGGCGACAAAGTTTTGATCATGCTTCCACGGGTTCCGGAATGGTGGTTCATGACAATCGCCCTGATCAAAGTTGGTGCGATTTACATTCCTGCCCCTACGATGCTGACCCAGAAGGATATCGAGTACAGAATCAACGCTGCGGATGTCAAGATGGTCATCACCTCTGAAGAGAATGCCGATAAGGTCGAGGCAGCATCATCACACTGTCCCTCTCTTGAGGTGAAGATGATCAATGATGCACAACGGCCGGGTTGGATCTCATACCTGACTGAGCTCGATTATCCTGCACCGGTTTCATCACGGATTGTAAACCTGAAGGGACTGCGGAAAACAAAATCATCAGACCCGATGGTTATGTTCTTCTCATCAGGGACAACCGGAGAACCGAAGATGGTTGTGCATACCCATGACTATCCACTCGGACATATTGTGACAGCCAGGTTCTGGCATGACCTGCGAAGCAATGATCTGCACTTTACAGTTTCAGATACCGGATGGGCAAAGTCTGCATGGGGAAAACTCTTTGGCCAGTGGATTGAGGGTTCTGCCATTTTCGTGTATGATTACCGCCACAAGTTCAATGCAACTGAACTGCTTCCGCTTATTGAGAAGTACGGGATTACAACCTTTTGTGCACCGCCAACAATCTACCGGATGCTGGTGATGGCAGATCTTCGCAAGTATGACTTCTCAGAACTTCGTCACTGTGTGAGTGCCGGGGAGATGATAAATCCTGAAGTTATCAAGGCGTGGAAAGATATGACAGGCCTTGAGGTGTACGAGGGATATGGACAGACTGAACTTGTTCTCTGTGTCGGGACATTCCCATGTATGCAGCCAAAGTATGGTTCCATGGGCAAACCCTCTCCTGGCTGGCATATTGAACTCCACGATGAAGATGGCAAGCCCGTCAAACCTGGTGAAGAGGGTTCAATCGCGATTAGTGTCAACCCAAAGCCTGTTGGAATGTTCCTTGAATATCATAACAACGATGAAGCCAATAAGAATGCCTTCAGGAATGGGTTTTACTACTCTGGCGACAGGGCAATGATGGATGAGGACGGGTACTTCTGGTTTGTTGGTCGTGATGATGATGTTATCAAGGCTTCCGGATACCGTATTGGCCCATTCGAAGTTGAAAATTCACTTATAGAGCATCCGGCAGTAGGAGAGACAGCTGTTGTAGGCTCACCTGATATCATCCGTGGATTTGTCGTCAAGGCGTTTGTTGTTCTGAAAGAGGGGTACAAACCTTCAGAACAACTGGCACGAGAGATCCAGGATTATGTCAAAGGAGTAACTGCACCATATAAGTACCCGAGAAAGATCGAATTTGTCACCGAACTCCCAAAGACCATTTCAGGCAAGATCAAACGGAAAGATCTCCGTGAGCTTGAGATGAAGCGGTTTGAAGAGGAACAGAGGGACGGTAAGCATCGATAATCCTTTCCTTTTTGCGCGTTTTGGTAATTATAATGGTATGAAATGTCTGGAGTCATTTTCCAGATTAATTCAGTTCACCAGCACAGGAAAACATCTTTGTTATGAACATCAGGAGAGTACTATGAGATCGGTCTCTCTTTCGCAGCGGGGTTATTGCTGGGCCCTGCCAGCATTTGTGGTGGTTGCGGTTTGTTGTCTTTTTCCCCTTCCGGTCAGTGCTGAAGATGGCTATTCGGGTGGTGCACCATTAGGCGCTCCAAACTGGCTTTTAGAAAGGATGGATACCAGTATCATGCCTGACTATTATCTTCCACCGAATACAACAAGCGACCAGGTCCGGGTTCCGACATACAGTTCGTATATTAGCAGCGGTAATAAACTCCTGACTTCAGGCTCTTATGCAGATGCAAAGAGTGCATTTGAGAATGCTATACAGAAAAAGCCTGAATCATTTGATGCCTGGGTTGGCCGGGGTCTTGCACTAGAAGGACTCAACCGGTCTCTCACCTCGATTGAATCATATGATAAGGCAATCAGTTATGCACCAGATGATGGAAGTTCATGGGTTGCTCATGCTGGAAAAGGAAGAGTGCTTCTAGATCTGAACAAATATCAGGATGCTGCTGATTCACTTGAAACAGCAATTAATGAGTATACCAGATCTGGTTCGAGCAATATGGATGATCTTGTTTCAATGTACAACCATCTTGCTGAAGCGAAGAGCAGGCTTGGTCTCAAGGATGAGGCTGATGCAGCCAAGAAAAAGGCGGCAAGCCTGAAATCAGGCACTGGCCCGATATTTGGAAATAAAAGTTCCCTTTAGGTCATCATAACCTAAAACACCTGTCATACTTTTTTCCCGCAGACAGATTCTGCATTATAGTGATATTCATACATCTTCAAACCTGACTACTCTGTGACCCTCATCGATGAAGTGGTTCATATCACCCTGGTGAACTGGAACCTGATCAGAAACAGGATGAGGAGGGATGAGAGATCAATCCTGATGTCGGACAGATTCCATTGGAGTTAGTGGGATGGTGCTAAAAGAGCGATATAATAGGGTAAAGAACCGGGTTCACGTGATACTTGATGATCCAAGTCCAGGGGATCGGGTTGCATTCAATATTCAATGGTTCCTTGCTTTTGTGGTTCTTCTCAATGCAGTGGTAATTGTCCTGATCACTGTCCCTTCAATCGACAAGCAATACAGGATTCTGTTTGGCCCCCTGATGAATTTCTGCCTCTTCATATTTACGATCGAATACGTGCTGAGAATATGGTCCTGTACATCATCCCCAGATCTTAAGGGAATGATAGGTAACCGCTTCAGGTATGCTATGCACCTGTACCTGCTCATTGATCTCATCTCAATTCTTCCTGTTTTTTTTCCATTCATATTCAACCGTCACCTGACCATACTTAGGACATTCCGACTGCTTTCAATTTTTAAACTTGGCAGGTACTCCAGGTATTCACAGTCACTTGCTCAGCTGAAACGGGTCCTTTTCAGAAAGAGAGAAATTTTTGCCATCATGGTCTTTATCCTGATCTTTGTAGTTCTCTTCTCATCAACAATCCTCTACCTTGTGGAAAATCCTGTTCAGCCAGATAAATTTTCAAGCATTCCTGCTGCAATGTGGTGGTCTGCGATGACTGTTACAACTGTAGGGTATGGTGATATTTATCCAATAACTCCACTTGGAAAGATTATCGGATCATGTTTCACCTTCCTTGGAGTGCTTGTACTCGCTCTCCCGTCTGCCATTCTTGCGACCGGATTTATTGAAGAAAAGAATAGATTATCTGATTCTAGTCCATTACGGCGGGTTGCATCAGCAAGTTTGATCAGATATTTTTCTTCACTGCATGATCAGGGGAAGATGTCTGATCAGGAGTATGAAGAATATTCGTCAATGGTTTATTGCTTACATTCCAGAGATGAATAAAAAATCAACTGATGAACAATAGACCGGAGATGTGTGTTTTATTTACCCAAACAAGGATGGTTTGGATTTCCTTCAGAAAATTTTATACGTTCCTTGTTTTGTACACAACCCAGTTTCCAAGCTTCTTGATAATCCCGGTTCCCGGGCTCGAAATAATATAAGGTAATACAATCTGCGATCAGGACAGCAACTAACTATCCATCTGCTGTTCTTCTTTATTCTCTTCTGCCTGGAAAGGAGCATCAATTTTACTGAGTATCGGGTCGGGCTGAGCAGGTGGTTCATTTGGGTACAGCGATCCGGTTGTATTTATCCTGTTCATAGCCTGTTCTTCTTCTATGGATACAGCAGCATCAACTTTCTTTGTCTCTTTAGTGTCACCTTTGAATGCCTCAAGTGGCATAACGCCCATTAGCAAAAGGATCAGAAAAAAGAGAAAAATGGTCACGATGATTCCCAGAATAATTGGAGCAGCTGGATTGCTCCACACTGATGCAGGCATTTCTGCCCTGATACCTGCGTCAGGTCTTTTTTCAGGATGTGGATTCATTCAGTTATACTCCTCTTTCCCCGGATTTCCTGACAAATATCATGAGGATGAGGGCGATTATCTGAATAGTCATAGCGAAGAGGAATGCTGAATCAAATGCAACTGCAAGCTCTGCCGGCTTAAGAGTATGAGCAGCCATCTCAGCCATTTTTGGACCGAGTGTTGCGGTTGCAACGAGGAGGGTGATGGTAACTCCAAGAGTAGAGCCAAGGTTGGTCATCATCCTGAGAAGGCCGGATGTCATTCCCCGTTCTGTATCTGGTGATTCCCCCATTATCGCACTATTTAGTGGAGCAAATGCGATACCTGCTCCTGCTCCGAGAATAAACAGATAGAATGCCACTTCACCGGTATGGCTTGAGATGGATATGGTAGACAAAAAGAAGAGGGCAAGGATCATGATGATGAATCCAACCATAATTGGTTTTTTTGTTCCTATGACATCTGATACTTTTCCCGCAATTGGTGCAGTCATAATATTGCCAACCGGAAGTGAGAGGAGCAGGGCTCCTGATGTTCCTGTTGGGAGTTCTTTTACAATTTCAAGATAGAAGGGCATGAGAAACATGACCCCTGCAAGTCCCATCTGCAGGATGAGAATGTTGATGTTCTGAATTGTGTAAGAACGGTTTTTGAAGACTGAAAGAATAATAAGCGGCTCAATCGCCTGTTTCTCACGTATGAACAGGAGAGTCCATGAGACAATTGAAAGAGCCAGGGCTTCAATGCCGGTTCTGGTATCCTGTGTCTGAATCTGGTTCAGTCCGATGATCAGGGATCCAAGGGCGATGAATATCAGAATGACTCCCGGGGTATCAAGTCGTGAAGAGGGGGATGTTGCTGTACGGGTTGGGATAACTGAAATGCCAAGAAGAATAGCAAGAATTCCAACCGGAATATTCACGTAAAAAATGTACTGCCAGGAGAATGCACTGGTGAGAAACCCTCCGATCACCGGACCGAGAGCCACACCAAGCATGGTAAACATTGCAACAAGACCGAGGGCCTGTCCCCTTACCTTTTCACCCAGGTATGAAGTCACCATAACAGAGCCGAGAGCAGCGATGATTGCACCGCCGATAGCCTGGATCATCCTGAAGAAAATCAAAAGATCTACACTAGGGGCAACTCCGCAAAGAGCAGATCCTATTGTAAATATCGCAAATCCCACAACAAAGATCTTTTTGTATCCTTTGATGTCTCCTAACTTTGCTGCAGCCAGAAGCAGACTGACAAGAATTATCAGATATGCATTCAATACCCAGGATGCAATTACTGTTGATACATTGAACGCTTTTGCGATACTTGGAAGTGCAATGTTCACAATGGTTGCATCAAGACCGGCCATGAATGATCCCAGTGAGATCACCAGTACGATCAGGAGTTCTCTCCCGGTCATATGGGATGAGGGGTCTGATTCTGACATAGTAGTAGTGATCCTTTCTGCAAAGTTGATAAAGGATAGGTAGAGGTTTTACCAAAATCAGTGTGATGATTCACACCTGATAGAACCTAAAAATGAATCAGGATCTCGAAAGTTATTTCTCTTCCTGTTATGTAGATCCCTTTTCATGGGTATGAGAGAAGAGCTTCTTACTCACTGGATCGAGGCACTTGGTAATGTTTCATTCCCGGTTTCTTCTAAAGAATCAGTATACTCCGGTCTTCCAAAAGGTGCAGCAGGAAATATGACTGTTGGAGGACTGGTTGTGTGCAATGTTGGAGAACTATTTGAAAAGTTTCTAAAGCCTTCCGACTTTCCAATAAACTCAGCAGAAGAGCTGGTTCTTCTGATCTTTGATCGCGCTGGAATATAAGGCAGGACTAGGCATCAATATTAGCCCGGATTTAGATTACTTCACAGGGACCTATCTGAAGACAGGTTCAGCGATAATTAACGTTTATAAATCGGCGTATTAGGCTTCTTTTATAAAATAAGACCCGGATCTGATCCTTGATATTCATGAATAATATTCAGGTCATAAAACCTTAAATAATCGAATATTTTTGAAAAATATCCCTAATTATCATTTTAATAACACACACCTATCAAATCATATCTGATGGGTAATACTTATGGTGTCTTGCTTGGAGATCGTGAAATATAATGTGCCTGGCGATGATGTTTTTTAGAGTCCATTATTGGGATAAAATCAAAAATCTAATCAATTATCGGTTTTATAATCTAAAAATGTCCATTTTTTGTGGGTAAAACATAATTTTCATATCTTAGCAATGTAAAAAGTTACCATCCTATTCTGATCAGTTACATCTTCTGAAAGGACGTTTTCATTGGTGCGAACTTCTGAAAATCCGGCATTTGTAAGGATAGATCTCATTTCTTCTGTCCGATAGTAATGATTCCAAAACCTGTATGTCTCAACGCTCTCCATTTCTGAACAGATAATATGCTGCTGCAGGATCACGCTCTGGTCAGGATAATGAAATGATTGTGAAAGTGCGAGATATGGATGTGGTTTCCAAAATCCAGACTCTGTTATTTCCCAGTCTTTTTTATCTGGATTCAAGATTCCTGGAGCATGTTCATTCAGGATATCAAAAATAAACAGACCTCCCGGGTTTAACATGGTTTGAATGCGGTGTAACAGGAGATCCCGGTCTCTTGGAATGAGAACTGAGAAATCACAGTAAATCATGATTACCAGATCATACCTGTTCTCAAGGTTCAGATCCAGATAATCCTGATGTATATATGTGATGTCGAGGTCATTCTTTTGAGCCTGCGATTTTGCATATTCGATCGAGTTATGGGAACAATCAACACCGGTCACATGATGACCGTGTTTTGCTAAGAGTTCATCATAGAGCCCGGGTCCACATCCAAGATCAAGAATTGTTGAGTGGCTCTTTAGATGGGACTCTATCCATTCAACTGTTCTTGAGATTGTTGGAAATTTTCTGCTAGCTGCATCTGTATTCTGATCCAGGTGAATCCGGAGGAGTTGACCTGAGATATATGTGTCATCCCACATCCGGTGTGTTCCTGGTTGATAGAGGATCGGAGCACTGGTTAGTTCAATGAGTTTTGAGAAATCCGTGTTCATCATCTTCAGTTTTATTGCGGAGGTTTCTCCTGCCGTTTTTTTAATATCGATCATCTTCCGGGCCTATAATCTTTGATGGGTTGAGGTCTGGAACTGAAAGTGTAAACAATATTATTCCGAATATCCCTGCAGTGTAGACTATTGCAGATTCACAATACCCGAAAAATCCGATAAGTGTACCCATACAGGCAGTTCCGATCCCGGCGCCTCCAAAGAGGCCGAGTCCGACCAGTGCAGATGGAAGCCCTTTTGATCTCGGACTGATCTCAAAGACCAGCGTTGCAATAGTTGACTGTATGCATATGTACCCAAGTCCGAGTCCTACAGACACGAGCAGTCCAGTCTGCCATCCGGGAAGCAATGCAAACAGGAGGAGAGATCCGGATGCTAAAAGTCCACCGTATACGATCATCCAACGTGATCCAATTTTTCTACTCATTTTTCCAGCCTGTGTGCCTCCGATGAGAGCTGAAAAACCAAAGAACATTACAATCTCCCCAATCTGCGTATATCCAAGGCTCACTATCTGGTGTAGAAAGGATCCAAGATAACTATACATCCCAATCAGAAAAAATCCGGATGCACCGGCGAGAGGAAATAATATCCATGATAATGGGTTATGATAAATAATCTTCAGTTCTTCATGCACTGTCATGACAGATGCTGTCTGCCTGGTCTGTGGGATCTTGTGTATGAATATGAGTGTACAGACAGCTATGCCAGAGAAGAGCATGAACGGCACCCGCCATGAGAAAAATTCTGTGAGAAGGCCCCCGATGCCCACACTAAGACCCTGGCCAAGAAACACAATTCCCATGAATATTCCTACAAAGTGCTGTCTCTCTTTCAAAGGGATTGCATCTCCAAGACAGGCAAGTGATATGGCGATAATGCCAGCTGCGAAAAAGCCTGTAAAAGCCCTCCAAAATATCAGGGTCTGAAGAGAGCCAGTCAGGGCACAGGCACCGGAACCAACTGTAAACCCGATAAGAATCCAGAATAATACTCTGGCTTTTCCAGCATGATCACTGATCAAACCAAACACAGGCTGCATACATCCATATGGGAGAAGGTATGCTGTCAGGACCAGTCCGGCAGAAAGAATGGAGACTCCAAGATCTGAAGCGATTGCCGGGAGTGCCGGGGACACAAACCAGTTATCAGCAGCGGAAATGAATCCGGCAATTCCGAGTATAAGCACCAGGGAATGAGGTGATTGGGTATACAGGCTGACCCGTTCCTTTACCATTCCCGGTTTTCGAGTCATGATAAAGAGATCTGTCCTTCTTCCCTTTCAAAGAACTCATGAACTGGTGGATCATCAGAAATTCTGATGGATTTCTGGTTGTAGTGTCTCTGTGGATCGCTAGAAGATATTAGTCTCATATATTCTGACATCACCAGAAAGTACACATGAACTGCATTGGAGATGAGGTGGAAGGGTATGAAAGTGCAGACCTCTATCTCGATCTTGCGGTTATTCTCTATGAAGCCGGTGCCACTGTTCAACGAGTCGGTGATTCTGTCAGGTGGCTCGCAGGAAAACTTGGTGATGAGAAGGTACACATATCAGTCGGTTATGAAGTTATTGAACTGAGTGTTTATCATGGTGATCATACTGAAAACCGGCTCTATGTATTGCGTGATCCTATCAGGGTAAATGTATCTGTTTTGCATCAGATCAGTGGCATTCTCCATCAAATTCCTTCATATCATGGGGATATTTCTGCAATAAGGGAGGACCTGAATACTATAAGAGCAAGGTCACCTGTATACCCGGTCCCGGTAATTATCTTTGGGACTGGGATTGCCTGTGCTGCTTTTGGGTGGATCAATCATGCAGATCTCCCTGCCCTCTGGGTAATTTTCCTTTCTGCAATCTTTGCTCTTTCAATCAGGTTACGGTTTGGAAAAGACCTGAATAATCTCTATCTCACAACTCTTGTGACTGCTCTTTCAGGAGGATTGTGTGCGGTGGCACTAACTCCT
This sequence comes from Methanospirillum lacunae, assembly GCF_003173355.1. Classification (NCBI taxonomy): domain Archaea; kingdom Methanobacteriati; phylum Methanobacteriota; class Methanomicrobia; order Methanomicrobiales; family Methanospirillaceae; genus Methanospirillum; species Methanospirillum lacunae. The sequence goes on from NZ_QGMY01000007.1 coordinate 430,031, forward strand.
GTTTCCCAGACACAGACCCCGCAGGTTGCTCTGATCTCAAGTGTTCTCTTTCTGATTCCGGGAGCAATGCTGATCAACGGAGGTCTGGATATTATCAGGGAACACACCAGTTGTGGAATTGCCAGGCTCACTTCTGTATTTACCCAGATTTGTATTATTTCCGGAGCCTTACTCATCCCTCTTGGCATGATGACCCCTGCCATCCAGCTTCATTCTTCTGGAGATGTCATTACACTCATCCCGACCATGACTATAGCGGCCGGAATAGCAGCATGTGGATTTGGAATTCTATTTAATACCCCGGTTTCTGTTCTGGCAGGATGTTTTGTCTGCAGTGCAGCAGCCAGGCTGATCAGAGAGACAGGGATCTCTGCCGGGTTTGATCCCTTCTTTTCTCTCTTCATTGGTATGAGTATCGCAACGGTCATTGCGGCCGGTATTGGCAGATATGCCCGGGTTCCTGAAGTGCTCCTCTCGGTAATCGCAGGAATTCCTATGGTTCCTGGTCTTGCAATGATCCAGGGGTTGCAGGGATTGTTTACCCTTGCTCATACAGGTACAACCCAGCCAGATCAGATTCTTATCTACGCTCTGCAACAGATGCTCTTCGCAGGTGTGGCTATACTTGCCCTTGTCGGGGGTATAATCTTCCCGATAATAATTATCGCGAGGAAAAAAATGCGGATATGATATCTCTTATACAATACCTGGATCCTGCAACAACGGTATTATCAAATATCTCCCGGTAGTTGAAACTCTCACCCGTAGGAGACTCTGACCTTCTTTATTGGTGGTTGATCCACCTGATATGGTAACCAATGAATTCAGATCTGATGACTATCGGCAGATTTTCCCTCATCACCCGAATTCCTGTAAAAACCCTGAGGTATTATGATGAAAAAAAACTCCTTGTCCCTGAAAAAAAAGATTTTTTCACCGGATACCGGTATTACCTGCCTTCCCAGGTTGATCGGGGAGGATGTATTCGTGTTCTGAGTTCACTTGGGTTTACAGTCCGGGATATCAAATTGATTCTCAACGCTTACGATGCTGGTGACACCGGCAAGATCAGAGAGATCTTTGGCACCCGGGTCGTTGCAGTACGATCTGAAATCAAGGCTTTACAAAAAATCGAGGCGATACTCGGAGAATCTGATGCGTCTTTGGACAGGATATCTATGCTGGAAAAATTACCTGATTTAAAACACATTGAGCAGTTTACTGTTCTCTCTACCCGGCAGAGTGGCACTTATGACGAAGCTATCCCACAAATGGTGACCATCCTTCAAGATACGCTTAGTCTTTCAGAAAATCAGAGAGACGGGATCATCAGTGGTCCATTTATGACAATGTATTATGATCTTGAATATAAAGAGGAAGATGCAGACATTGAATGTGCATTCCCGGTTGCTGAAAAGGTAGAAATTAAAGATCCCAGGGTATTGATAAAAACAATCCCTGCAGGGAATTATCTCTCGATCACTCATACCGGTCCGTTCTCCGGAGTTGCTCTTGCCTGGACTCGGTTGCTTTCATACGCAACAGAAAAGCAGTATGCAATTGCAGGACCGATTATCGAGATCAATCATAATGATCCTACTCAGGTTCCTGAAGATAAGATCAAGGTAGAGTTACAGGTTAAGGTAAACTAACCTTACCAGTACCAATTTTCTGGCTATACTACATGGGCTATTCTTTACTTGTTCAATAAATGAAAGAGGGTTTCTTATGTCATTTTCATAAATTCCCTACAGAGATATGGTTCAATAAAATCTTTGAATTCATCTGGAGTAAGAGTATCCCGGCATCCGGGAGCAACAGACTCTACCGATGCCATATGCTGTTCTATACGATCACAGGGAAATTCATTACACTCTCCGCAGTGGGCGATCTTTCGATCCTGAACACAGTTTCTCATCCCACAATCTCCCCCAATCCGAAAAGGATTTTCACTATCCGGTTTCAGGCAACCGTCACACCTGATTGCTTCTGCGGGAATCTCAAGTCCATATATTTTATGCCAGGTTTCAGAAACTCGGTTTCGATCTTCCTCACTTTTGATGTTTCCAATATATGCCGGGCACTGAGAGCAATGAAACCCACAGCAAGCACGAATGTCTTCTGATCTTGTTACCTTGTTGTCATCATACATCTGTTCTTCCATACACATTTTACGTGAAAGATCAAGATATAGCAAAAGGTAATTTCACTATAGTTGGGTTTTACATGAGGAAGGATGAGATAGAAGAGCGGATTATTGGAATTGAAAAAAACCTCAGGGATCTTGGAACTACCCAGCGTGAACAGGGAGAGATGATCCTTTCAGAATTACGGTCATTTCAACGTCTCTTTGTCGAAGAGCAGATAGAAACGATGCGGCGACAGGTAGTTACCAGCCATCAGAATATGATTCTGCAGTTTGCCATTTCCACCATCAAACGTGAATTCGACTCAGTCTGTCCAAATCCCTGCTCTCTGTATGACCGGGGGTCATGTATTGACTTTTTTATCAGCAGACTTCGCGAATCAGCAGAAAGAATGGATCCTGATGAGGCAGATGAGTTCCTGTCCAACCAGGTAAAGCAGGATCAAGATCTAGTGGTGAAGTATCCTGAACTTGGTAAGGAACCATGCCTTACGTGTTACAAGATATATACTGCTGAACGTGATCACCTGATGCAGGCGATCGGGGAATTGTCTTCTGTTCGATCAACACTCCGGAATCGTAATCAGGTGGCTCTTATCAGGGATCTCCCCGAGGATGAAGTGCTAGCGAAGATCATAGAACCACTCTCCCATCCTGCACGGTTCAGTATGATCAAAGCACTTTCCATGAGCACCATGAGCTATACAGATCTCAGTTCGCTTACCGGGTATAAAGGGGGCCATCTCCTTTTTCATGTCACCCGTCTGATCGAAGCAGGGCTGGCAGCAAAAGATGAATCATCAGGGCAATATCTGATAACAGAAAAAGGGATGGGACTGATGAATCTCATCAGAAAGATTTACTCCGGGATGTAAGGTTTACATACACAAAACCTGCAGAGTGAAGGTTCGTCATGTAAATACCGGTTTTTTCCGGTACAATAATACTCATCATCCCGTTTTTCTATCCTGAAATCATCTGTCACCAGATCTGGGGGATGGAGCGGTCGTTTAGCATAAAACGTCAGGTATAGTGATATCGCTGTGATATACCCGGCTAAATCCTTCTCGCCAGGAGCATACTGCATGAGATAGGAGTGCAAGGCTTCCCGCATGGCGTTCTCTCTTCCTTTTTCAACACTGACGTCTGAATCAGTCTCCTGGTTTAGGATCTCAAGCATAGTTTGGTAATTGTATCTGGAAAGCTGGGAGATTACCGATGGAGGTTTCCCTGAATTGGTATCCACCGCTTCCTTGCATGTCGCGATGTATGGAGTCAGGTTTTCAATCTCCTGACGTATCCGGGATAACAAGGATCTATCGGTCATCGCTCTTTGATTCGGACCGGGTTTCTGGCTTCACATGGCACCCCAGTCTGGCACAGACCACATCCGTATTCATCGATCCCGTACGTTTCGCGTGCATACGTCTGGGCTACTCCGAAACAGTGGTTTCTGCAGAGTTCCTTATCATGGCCAAGCGGGGTTATTGCACCGACCGGACAACGTTTCATGCAGATCCCACAGGTTTCTTTAGCGTAGAAGAGGCATGAGGCATGATGATCCGTATATGGGCGAGGTGTAGGGGGAATCCTGATCTGTGCAATAACTGATCCACAGATCACAGCCTTTCCTATTGGTGTTATCAATCCGTCACACAGACCAAATGTTCCGAGACCTGAAACATATGCAGCGTGGCGATCTGACCAGGTGGAGGCCAGGCCATAGGTTTTTGTTTCCTGGATTGAAAAAAAGGGAACTGCTGTCGGATTGATCGCAGAAATTCCTGCATCCAGAAATATTCTGACCAGATGTTCGGCGAGGTATTTACTCACGTCTCTCCCGAAATGCTTGGCCCGAATCCATCGTTCAGATGGATACATTGTCTCGCTCCGGTTATCCATGCAGGTCGCTCTGGTCTGTGGCAGGATCCAGCTGATGATAGTAAGGTCTTCTGCAACAACATGAATTCCGGGAACAGCCTGACAGAAGATCTCTGCCGGTGTTAGAGAAGGTGGACCGATATCAGTAGCAATTTCATCATACAGTGGATCTCCCCCTGAAGAAAACCCGACCAGTGGCTCCTCATACGCCCTCTCATTTGCCTGGTTTCTCAGACTGTTTGCTGGTGAATCCCTACAAAATTCTCTGATACTTCCTTCCAGAAAACTGGCTGGATTTGTGTGTAAATTTTCTGGCTTCATGATGGGTCAGTTCTGGATCCGGCCGTAGCCGGGTGGTTAACTGCACCCGGACCAGCCACAGTGCTTGCAGATCCCCTGATTGCATCCTTCCCCGAAATCAAGAGGCTGGCGACATTCAGGACAGAGACGTTTTTCTTCCGTTTTTGTAATCGACCAGTCTTCGAGCGTAGTGATACTCTGGTGCTTTGCTGCGAGATCAATGCACCGGCCCACCACGTCTGCACACGACACTCCCTCTGATGATGAATTTTTGATGGCAGAAACACAGTTCACTTTGCCGAACTGTCTTACAAATTTCTGGTATGGCACGCCACTCTGAAGACCGGTACTGATAGCTCGTCCGAGGGCGCTGCTATTTGCATCACACCCACCAATCCCCACAGTTCTGATAAACACCTCGATGGGTTTTCCTTCAAGAAGATTAACAGTAACATAAAGACGGCAGCATCCTGACTGACAAATGTAGGTCTTACCAGAGAGCTCCTTTGGTCGTGTCATATTAAGTGAAGGAATCTTCTCAGGAAGGTTGCGACCATCATCAGCCTTGAGTTCGGGTACCGGCTCGTTCTTATCGGTTTCACCGCTTAGGGCCAGGACAACCGTCTCCCTACTTCCTGTTCTGTATATCGTGATACCTTTCAGATCGAGTTTCCATGCCATAAGCAGGGCTTCTTCGCAGTCATCACGTGTTGCAGAGGAAGGCATGTTGATGGTTTTGCTGATAGAAGCGTGGACATATTTCTGGAATGTGGCCTGCATCAGGATATGATCTTTCCATGAAATATCCAGGGCTGTACGGAAGAGTACCCTGAATTCATCAGGGAGCCAGGCGAGATCCTGAATGGTTCCTGTCTTATGGACGTGACTGATCACATCCTCAGTTCGTTCTTTCAGTTCATCTCCGGTCAGGTGCATACTGGAAAGAGTCTGGACAAGAGCTTCTTTGAAGACAGGGTTGACGATAACAAAAGTTTTGCCTACCGTGTTCTTTCTGGTGTAAGCAAAAGAGAATATTGGTTCTATTCCACTGGAACATCCAGCCAGAAGTGAGATGGTTCCAGTAGGCGCCACTGTGGTCATGGCAGCGTTGCGGACCGGGTACTCTTTCCAGATGCTCCCATCCCATGCTGGAAAGGGTCCAAGGGATGATGCCAGGATCCGAGATTCATCAACAGCGGTCCTGGTGAGTTTCTCCATTATCTGTTCACACCAGGATCTTCCTTCTGGAGAATCATATGCGATACCCAGCCTGAGCAGAGCATCGTGAACCCCCATTACACCAAGTCCTATCTTTCGTGTTTTCAGGGTTGCTTCTGCAATCTGTGGAATGGGATAGATATTACGTTCGATGACAGTGTCAAGGAACCTCACTGCCATCCTGACCGTCTCTTCCAGTAGTGGTTCGTCCAGGATGCCATCTTTGATGCAAGCGTCAAGGTTGATACTACCGAGGACACAACTCTCGAATGGAAGAAGTGGTTGTTCTCCACATGGGTTGGTTGTATCAATATCACCCAGTTGTGGAGTGGGATTTCGTTTGTTGATCTCATCGTAGAAGAGAATTCCTGGTTCACCGTTCTCCCAGATTCCATCAATAATCCCGTTCCAGATCTCCCCGACAGTGACCGTCTTCCCTGAATGCGGGTGGGTGAGCCAGACCAACTCGAAGGCTTTTTGTTCCACCAGATTCATGAACCGGTCGTTGACCATGACTGAAATATTGAAGTTAGCAATATCCCCTTCTTCTTTCTTGGCAGTGATGAAATCGAGGATATCAGGGTGCCACACGTTGAGAATCCCCATGTTGGCACCTCTCCGACGGCCTCCCTGTTTGATGACATCAGTTGCTGCATTAAAGACTCGCATGAATGAAACAGGTCCTGATGCTACCCCATCAGTGGAACGTACCGGCGACCCCTCAGGTCTGATGTGTGAAAAGTTGTATCCTGTTCCCCCACCAGTCTTGTGAATTATTGCACCCTGTTTCATGGCCTCAAATATCCCGTCTATTGAGTCCGGGACCGGGAGGGTGAAACAGGCAGAGAGTTGACCAAGGCCGGTGCCGGCGTTCATAAGGGTGGGGGAGTTTGGAAGAAACCGAAGTGAAATCATCGCTTCAAAGAACCTGTCCTGTTCAGCTTTATCATCAGCGAGAGCATGAGACACTCTATGGCAGATATCTTCGAAGGTATGTTCTCCTTGGCGGAGATATCTGGCAGAAAGAATATTATCGACAACGGGGGAGGAAGTCACAACATAAATATTGGATGTGAGAGGATTTGAGTAAACCCCACTACCTTTTTGTACCCGAATTGTGGGTTATGTGATCTCAAACCAGGACGCTGCAAAACTACTCATGAGGATAAAAATCAGGGATATACTATATATGGACATCTGGGATTGCAGAAAGGATCGGTTGTTTTTTGCTCTTATGGATTATTTTGAGAGTAATTCCCGGTGTCTGTTAGTACTGCTGTTTCCCTGGTATCACTCCTCTTACTCCGCCTCTGGGGTCTTTCATATCCCCGGAGTACCGGGGAATAAGATGGATATGCAGGTGCATGATTGTCTGGCCAGCAGCAGAACCATCGTTGATCCCGATGTTGTATCCATCAGGGTTAAACGTTTCATCAAGATATGATTTCGCTACCCTTATTAGATTCCAGAGTGCAGAGAGTTCTGTCTCAGTAGCCTCAAAAACAGATTTGAAATGACGTTTTGGGATAATCAATAGGTGTCCTGGAGAAACCGGATTTTTATCATACCTGGCATAGACTTCATGGTTTTCCAGAATAGTTTCTTCTGGTCCGGGTGTGCAGAAGATACAGGATTCAGTTATCATAATCGTTGCTCAATCTATAGATAATAACCATGATATCCGATATTTGATCACAGATTTCACATTCATTGGTATAATGTCATTTAAAATAATTTGATCCACAAAAAACTCTGGCTATTGTTTCTAGACTAACATTAACTTTCACACCCTTGAGCATTTGCTCTACCTTTTTTGCCCTGATTGTCCTTGTATTACTCATAACAGAGAAATCCGAATATCATAACTTACGGCATACCATCCATGAATCAGTCTAATATTACCCTCAAACGAAGATTATCACTTCTTCTCTTTGTAATTATTCTCATCTCGACCGCATCAACAGGTATAGGTGTAGGGCTTTACTCATACAAGCAGAATCTTGATTTAATTGATAGTACTATTTCAAGTGTTCAGCAGGAAACCCAAGATAGATCAGAGGCGTTTTTTCTCATTCTTGCCGGTGCTGAACCGTCAATAGATTCTGAAATGGGCAGAGGTCTGCCTGCTATCTCTAAAGATATCGGAGCACTGAACAAATCCGTTTCTTTTGTCACTGCCCGGGATCTAAAACCGATAGCTGAGCGGAATAATGTCGATGACATCTATTTGATCAATGGGTCTGGTGTAATCTTCTCCACAACATACCCAGAGGATCAGGGATTTGATCTAAAAACCGTCGGGCTTGAATCATTCCTGAAAAATATCCTGAATTCAGGGAACTCCTCGATGGATCGGGCGGCGGTAAATGCACTGAACGGGGAAGTAACGAAGTATGCCTATTACAGCGAGCCCGGTAGCGATTACATCATCGAAACATCGGTTCAACTCCGAAAGGCACTAGTCAGAACCCTATCGCAGGATTTCACCTCGTTTCTGATGGATGATTTCCTCCCAAGAATTCAGGAGGAGAACCCCTTTGTTCTCGATGTTGATCTCTTCTCATCTAATACTCTGAGTCAGTACTCTCTGATCCATGAAGGGAGAAAGATGGATCCAGAGATCTACATGCAGGTCTATGATAAGGGAGAAGTCAGGATTCTCTCCGGGAATAACCTGACAGTCTATACACATTTTAGACCGAAGGAGAAAGAAGCAGATTATACTGGGAATCTGACCAGCATGATTGTCTATGATATAAGCATGCCTGGGAGGGTATTGTTTGAAACAGCCTGGCACACTCTTGTCATTCTGATCCTGATAACTCTCATTGCATTTCTTGTATCTGGCCGGCTTTTTGATCGTTTGGTTGTGTATCGTCTTCATACCATTCTCAATGGATTGCACCGAATCGGTGAGGGAGATTACTCTGTGAAGATAGATGATTCAGGCACTGATGAATTTTCCCGGATTGCCAATGAGATCAACCGGATGTCAGGATTGATCCTTGCTCGTGAAGAGGAACTGAAAAACCTGAGTCGTGATCAGGAAGGAGTGCCGGATCTTTCATGTGCCTCTCAGAAATGAGAGGCAGTGTCTGATTCCCATGATAATCTGGGCCGGTCCGGTTGCTTATATCGGTGTACCTCAATAATTTTCTCTTCCTGTAATATGACCAGCCGGTGTAATGTAACCCGGAATGGGTGTGGATAATCAATCCCCTTGTTTAAAAACGAAAAATAAATCAGATTGCTGCCTGGAGAATAGTAATCCTTACTCCTGATTCATAGATGCGGGTAATCTGAATCTCTGCAGATATGTTGCCTCCAGGTATGGTAAGGACAGCGGGAGTTGAATCAATCCTGTATGTTGAGACTCTTTCAGGCGAATTAACCTTCACTTCGTATACATGGGTGGTATCTTTTGTGCCCTGATCAGGTCCTTCAGCTTGTATCTTGATGGAATTAGTATCAGGATCATATGTAAGAGTCATGCCTGGCTCCTGGGAACTTACGATCTCCTGCTTTTGCCACAATTTGATCCCTGATTCTTCAGTTGGAACCTGTGTTATCTGGGGTGTGGCTTTGTTAGGCTTAGGAATCGCCTCATAATTCAGGAGTCTGGGCTCCTGCCCTGCCTGTATCTGATTTAAAGGAATTAGAGCCTGTGAAAGACCTGGAACTTTTGTGATCTTTACGTGGTCAGATATCGGTGCAAAGGGAATAATATCTACAATGATTAGGGCAAAAAGGACCAGACAGATTGTAAACCCGATGGACAACGCCAACTGGGGAACTGTCATGTGGGTCTTCCCATTCCTGACTTCCGGTTCTTTCACATCGATCCAGCGAACCTGACGGGCAAGGTTTTCAGGTTCCTGTCTTATCTTCTCCTCGGTAAGGAGAGAGGTTCCATGAGCAGTCTTCTCCCACTTGTATGCCTTTCCCGCGGCAAGTTGGATCAGTCCCTTCCATGCGCCGATGCTCATAAATGTCCAGTAAATCGGAGAGAACAACGAATAAATTAGAAGATCCTTCTGTTTCTCTTTCCAGGTGGCCAGAAGCATCATCACCAGAAAGAAGAGGTTGCCGATGATCAGGTTGAAGACCGCGATTGCTGCAAACGGCCAGAAATCAAACCAGCGTGAGAAATACTCGGGGATGATAAACCCTGCAACAAACACTCCCCATAGAAACAGGTTCATGAGGGGCAGGTAGAAGTTGCCTCCGAATCCGGTCTGGAAAACGAGAAAATTTTTTAGCCCGATATCCCGGTATACTTTTACCGGGTGACGCATCGTCACAAACCATGTGATAACAAACCCTTTGACCCACCGTGATCGCTGTTTGATCCATGAACGGACACTGGTCACTGCTTCTTCATAGGTATGAGAGTTCAATACCCCGGTCTTGTACTTCTTTCTGGCAATCCGCATCCCGAGATCGGCGTCTTCGGTGACATTGAATGGATCCCATGCACCAAGTTCCCTGAGCGTCCTCATTCTGAAGTGGTTGCTCGTTCCACCGAGTGGTATTGGTGCACCGATCTTGTCAAGACCCTGGATATAATAGTCGTAGTAATACGAGTATTCAATAGAGAACCAGCGGGTCAGAATATTTTTGCGCGGGTTGTAAAAGTTGAGCAGACACTGGATACAGGCATACTCAGGACCGAGCCGGCGAAAAGCCAGGACTGTCTTCTTGAGCTGATCACGGTCTGGCAGATCTTCAGCATCATATATGACCACGAACTCACCACGTGCCCGTTTCAGACCGTAATTGCATGCACGTGGTTTGGTCTTCAGTTCGGCGTTCGGGATAATTACCGGGTGAAATATACTAAGAAATCTTCGGTATTCATCCTCCGACATGGGGGAGATAATCTCCTCAATGTTTCCGAACAGTCCTAGTTTTCTTGCTTTTCCGATGGTCTCCTCGTCCTCCTCTTCCATCAGTATCTTTACATCCAGTTTTTCCCGTGGATAATCCATCTTTGCGATGTTACTGAGGATATGAGGAAGCATCTCTTTTTCATGAAAGAGTGGGACCAGAAGTGTGTATATTGGAAGATCTTCATCGCGAATTGCTTTGATATCATCATCTGTGATGAAGATAACCCGTTTAGTTCCTGAAAGACCCTGAAGTGAGATATAAAATTTTATCGGGTTCATCAGGAAATAGGTGATATTTATGATTGTAAAGATTAGAAATGTCCCGAAATACGGATTATACACGATGAGCAGAGCCATCAGAAGAATAAAGAGTATTATTGTCCCTTTCTGCCAGGGAATCAGGATACGGTACGCAGATTCTTCAGGCTGCCTGTCTACGAGTTCATTTAATGCACTGTATGCATGTGGTGCCTCATAGCACCCTTCACTCATCGACTTTACTGTATCAATTGATACAACGACCTTCTCAATTTTTTTATGAAATACATCTTCAAGTCGTTTGAAAAGATCGCTATCCAACGGGTTTGCTGTTGCTACCCTGACATATCTAGGTTTTGATTCAAGAAGCAGTATCAAAGCCCCCTCTTCCACTGTATATGGGAGCATGCAACCGAGATCGAGAGTTTTGGTTATGGCTTCCTTCTCAATAAATTCGAGACCTAGCCGATCAGCAAGTATGGAAAAGAAGGTATCAGGAACAAAAATGCGGTATTTTGCCAGATAACTGATTATTGATTCTGCTGTGATTTCAGGATCAGTCAGCGCCCCAATATTGGGAACGTTTAACTCGGTTAGAAGGGTGATTACCTCTTCTTTGGTTACCGGGTTCATAAGATAATAGGACTTCTCTCATCTCCGTATATTTAGTAATTTCTCTTCCAAGAATCCTGCAATCTTTTCACCGTCAACAGATGTTTCACGCTCCTGTTCCTCCAGTTTTTCTTTTACCTTTGCTAGGAGCATGTCAGGATCAACCGGTTTGAGGATATAGGCGTCAGCTCCTGCATTAAGCGATATTACTGAATTTTCAAGGCTGGCATACCCGGTTACCATGATCTTCTTCATGGCAGGACGGATTTTATGAGATTTTTCTAAAAGTTCGGTTCCTTCCATGTCCGGGAGTTTAATATCAAAGAGAGCTAAATTGAAGAAGGTAGATTCTATCTTTTGAAGTCCATCCCCGCCAGTGGAGGCTGTCTCAACTTCATATCCATCGATCTCAAGAATTTGTCTTGTACTGTCCAGAATCCCGAGATCATCATCGACAACAAGAATTCGTTTCATTGATTTTCAGTCCTAGTTTGGTAATGACGTATGATCATCCGGAAGGAGAACCTCAAATGTGGTTCCTGCCGGTGATGTTTCTTTCACAGATATGGTTCCCCCATGTGCTTCAACCAGCCGTTTACATACTGGGAGACCGAATCCGGTCCCCTTTGACTTCGTGGTAAAGAGAGGTTCAAATATCCGATCCTTTACTGATGGTTGTATACCAATCCCCGTATCTGAGATTGTTATACTGATACGTTCACTCGATTTCGATGTTTTTAGCGTCAGTGTTCCCCCATGTTCCATTGCCTGGATAGCATTAATGATCAGGTTTTCCATAACCCTTCTAAATAGAGTAGTATCTACTGAAATCTTAATTCCGGGTTGGTACTGCCTCTGAACAGAGATATCCTCGGGTAAGGTTATCGATCCTAGCAATTCATCAAGAAACAGTCCGGGATCGGTGAGAACAAGGGTCGGGTTAACTTCTCGTGCGTAGTTCTGTAGGTCAGAGACTATTTTATTGAGATATTGGGTTTCAGATCCGATCCTGGAGAAGAGATCAGGTATTCCATGCTTCTGAAGAATTGCTGCTTCATCAGGATCCATATTTGTGATCTTGTGTGTGAGGAGGTAATTCATATTGGTAATTACCTGGAGAGGATTTCTCATATCATGTCCGATCATGGTAGAGAGTTCACCTATCACCGCAAACCTCTGAGCTTCTTTAAGCTGCTTGGTCCTTTCTTCAACTAGTTCTTCAAGATGCTTTGAGTAGAGCTCAAGGCGATTTCGTGTCCGGTATAACTCCACTGCTTGTCTGATCTTCTGAGAAAGATCAACATAGATCTCATCAGGAGGATGATCCAGATTTGCAGTATGATCAGACTTCAAGGACTCACTATCCGGGACAGTGAAGAGAATGAAGGGAATTTTTATACCCTCACCCTGAAGTGCCCGGTGAAGATCAATCCCATTCATATCAGGCATGTCATAATCAGAAACAACCGCGTCAAATCCGTTCTCCTTGGAAAGGGTAAGAGCCTCCTGACCTGTTCCGGTGGTTATTATAGATAGAGGACTTGTTTTTTCCAGGTTGTTCTTTGATATCTGTGCAAGTTCCGGGTCCGTATCAATAAGAAGAACCTTTAGAGTATCTGCAGGTCCTACCACCGACTGGTCCCCGAAGTCTGAAGGGAGGAACGTTGATGGGAGAGAATTATTATTAAATGGATTGGAAGGCATTACACTCGTGATAATGGATATTACGGCGGGGCTCCCTAAAAATGTAAGTATTGGTTGTGGGAGTTGTGGTTATCAGGTATCTAAGATGAGATGCAGAAAATTTCGTGTCCTTCTGATCGTTATGCTCCTTTTTGGTTGCTTTGTGCCTGTTTCCGGCGGAATAGGAAATACATCTCTCTGCCTGCCGCAACAGGGAGCATTCTGGCTGGGGGTACACCCTCCTGTTCAGTATCATGCCACCGAAATGGATGTTACCAACTCAAGTATTGCTTCATTTGCACGTGCTGTGGGGAAAAAACCGGCAATTGTAGTGTTTTCTCATGAGTGGGGGGTCAATAAAAGTTTTCCGTCAAAACAGTTTGCTCAAATATACGAATCTGGCGCAACTCCCTGGGTCAGGTTAATGCTGAGATCAGATATCCATCAGAATAAACCAGAACCACTCTTCACGATGAGTCGTATTTTAAATGGGGCATATGATGCAGAACTGAGGAACTGGGCTGTTCAGGTAAAAAATCTCGGGTACCCTGTTATTGTTGAGTATGGCACTGAAGTGAATGGAAAGTGGTTCCCATGGAATGGGTACTGGACTGGAAATACGCATGGTGCAGAAAAGTTCAGGGAGACCTATCGCCATATATTTCAGGTTCTTGAGAAAGAAGGGGCATCAAATCTTATCAGAGTATACCATGTGAATTGGCATAGTGATCCTGATGAATCATGGAATACTATTGCAGCCTATTATCCGGGGGATGAATTTGTTGATATTATTGGTGTATCAGTATACGGAGCACTTACTCCAAAGGAGAAGAATGTAAAACCGTTTTCGGAGATGATGGATCTCTCATACCAGGAAATTGTTGCATTAAACACGAGTAAACCTATTATTATTGCAGAAACTGGAACCGATATTAACAATGAATATATAAATCCAGTTGTTTGGACAAAGGATGCTCTGATGAATCTGAGTAGTGGGCGGTGGCCAGGAGTTATTGGAATAGTCTGGTGGAATAGTGCATGGCCAAATGATTCAACTTCTGGATATAATACTTCGATGAGGGTAGAAGAGGATTCTACGTTGCAGGAGTTATTACACAACCTGATTGGTAATGATAGTCGATTTGTGAATAAAACAGACTTAACCTGTTAGGTTTCGCATAATGCATAGGATATTCTGATAGAACAATAGGGGCGTATAGTTTCTCCCATGAGCTCGCGTAAATCAGTAATGGTCTCTCCATAAGGTATCTTAACGTTAGAGTTTGGAAAAAGACTGGGTGCACAACTGCTTTGGCAGCTCCGCCACCTTGGCCAGATCAGGTCTCAAGGGGTTAAGGGAGGGATGATTGTGAACATTGCAAGGATTTCATCTGGTTTTGGGAACTGGAAGAAAAATGTGTAGTAATCATGGACTGAACAAGTTGGTTCTTTACGATAGTAAATTATATCTCGCTTAATTTCAGATACACCTCGGCAGGACTGACAAAAAACCCTCCATAACTTGTACCTGATGAAAAGTAACCCGGATATAGTTAGGGAATCGGAACTGGGTCATAGGTCTGACCATATATCCATGATGCATCAACCGTCGATACAATAGTGTGTCTGAAATAGGTGCATGAATCAGAATAAAATTACCTTCTCCTGAAATGTATTCCAGCCCCATCTTATCTAGTTCACATTCCATATAATGTCGCGACTCAGTAATCATGGATCGAGTGTTGCGGATATGAGAACCATCATCTTGAAGAGCACCGATTGCAGCAGCTTGCGCCAAGGCATTTACAGAATACACTGGTGAGGTGCGTCTGATAACATCAGCAACCATGGGACTCGATGCCAGATAGCCGATTCGTAAACTTGCGAGACCGTACATCTTGGAAAATGTTCTGAATACTACGAGATTCGGATAACGTGAGATGAGTTTAATACCATCCGGATAATCCGAAGCTGCAACATATTCTGCATACGCCTCATCAATAACAACTATCTGCTCACCATGCACCATATCAAGAAAATTTCTGAGTTTTTTATCGTTCCAGTATGTTCCTGTCGGATTATTGGGATTACAGAGATAGATAATCTTAGTATTTTTATCTCGTTCGGCTAGGATTGCATCACTATCAAATCCATTATTCTTAAGGGGAATGAGTTTGGTTTTTATTTCTGAGAATCCTGCGACCCATTCATACACTGAAAAGGTCTTATCTGCAGTAATAATATTATCACCAGGCTTGCAAAATGCGTGGATGATTGAATTAACACCTTCATTTGCACCATTACCAATAATAAATGAATCAATTGACAGCCCAGAGAGTTGTGACAATCGATGCCTTAAGTAATATGAATCTCCACTGGGGTATTGTGCAATTAAAACTGGATCAAATCTTACAATTGCATCAATGGCCGCCTGTGGGGGTCCTAGTACATTCTCGTTATTATTCATTCTGTGTAGGAACGGGGCATTGAATAGCTTCCTTAGTATATCATCAGGTTTACTGGGAATATAGGGGGAAATATTCTGTAAATGTGAAGGAACTTGTTTTAGGATCGAAGGTTGTGAATCATTCATCAAAGGTTTTCACCTATATAATAGAAAACAAGGATATCACTCGTTCCTCCCCAGGGGATGATATAGGACGGAAAAAATCCAGATTTTATTAGTACTGGAACTAGGAAGACTTCCATCTCGTTACTGAGATCCATCTCATATGTTATTTCTGAAATTTCCTGCTTTGTAAGATGAGAAATATGGGCAGCAAGGATTAAAGCAGCATCTGTACCAACTATTCGCAAGGTGAGTGAGGCAATTTTCCTGTTGTTATCAATCCTGACAGAAAAAACTGTGAATTCATCTGGGGTCTCACCAGCTGGATGAGAAGAAGTGAGAAACCTCGGAAGATTCATTTTCTCATACCACTCGTTTACAACCTGGGTAAAATCAGGATGCACAACAACAGTTACACCAGTATCCTCTTCGAGCTGGCGGTACAGTGGCATACTGGTATCAGATAATTTTCTCTGATCTTTTTTAGGATAATTCCAGGCAATTGTGGGTAACTTTTCGAACCAGGATTCTGGTACACCAGGAAGTGGATCCCTGATAATGAGGCTCTTTAACCCTGACCTTCCAACCGATTCAAGGAGAAAACTGGTGAGTTCTTCTCCTGGCTGATGACCTGCAATAAATACATAAGGCCCATGGACCTCAATAAGATGTTCTCCCTCCACCCAGAATATGCATCCAGCCACATTTCCCTTTCCGTCACTATAAACAGCAGCCTGCATTTCACCACTTCTAATCATATCGAGGATCTTTCCTGGGTAGCGACAAAATACAGGCGCACGTGAGCCATATCTCTGTATTATCCTAATAGCAGCCTGTTTTATCTCTTCATGGGTACCGGTCGTACAACTCAAGTTAGGTAATGATGCAGGTAGTGCATCCAGATTACTTTCAGATGCGAGGGGGTACTGTTTTTCTATGATGAGGTGGACAACAGTTTCATCAGGGGTATCTTGATCAAGAATAAAACGGTCAACAACATGTGCTGCAATAAATATTTCCATATGAGCAAGACACCCGGGATCTCGGGGATCACTAGTGGCAGTTATATTCAAGACCTGTAGTGGGATAGTAATCGGGGAAAACTTAAACGTTATCTGGATGTAATATCCACACTCTTTGATATTCAGCGTAAGATCAGAAATGCCATTAGAATGTGACGTCAGATAGGTGTAAACATCCTCACATGCAAGAACTGAACGTTTTATATCATTTTCAGAAAGACCATACGTAATTACTACCTGTTCTGCAAATTGGGTGATTACCGGAAGTATATCCTGAGAGAGGGGTACTTTTAGTTCAATTGATCTCTTCATTCCAGTATCTCTCTAACCCTTTTTTCAGGTATTCAGATAAGGATATCTGCAATATGTAATTTCATTATTTAAGAGGAAAAAAATTTAGAATCACTAATCTACACTCCAATTACAAAAATTCTTCCCTCATTGAGTAGATAATTCAATCAGAATTCCTATGGAAATAACTGTTAGTCGTGTACAAGGGAATCTCATATTTACAATAAATGGAAGGATGGATGGATTCGGATCTCAAAAAGTTACCGAGAGTCTCCAAACAAGCCTTTGTGATTCTGATATTGATATTATTTTTGACCTCAAGCAAATGGATTATATTAGTTCTGCAGGATTACGTGTTTTTCAGGAAATATACCGAAAAATTAAAGAAAGAAATGGAAAAGTCATTGTTTGCCAGGTACAAGACTTTCCCTTAGGTATAATGAAAATGGGTGGATTCCTTCAGGCTCTGGAACTACATACCACCCTTGAAGATGCCATTTCTTCATCCCGAAATAATCTGTCTTTGGATAATCAAAAAAAATCTGAATTGAAATTTACTTTTGAAGAGATTGGCCAGGGTACTGCTTCATTACAGGTGTTGGGAAACCTTACCAATATCGAAGAAGGCAAGATTACAGATGATGATATCCAGAAGCTATTATACACACCAGAAAAATTCGAGATTGGCATCGGTGCAGTCGGGACAAATAAGGAGTCTGTTAAAAATATCCTTGGAAACATGGTAATACTGAACGGAGATATGCTCTGGACGCCTGCTGATGGTAATGAGACTGCAGATTTTTTTACCGGAGATATTATGGAGGGGGGAGAAATTGAGCGATTTGGAATATTCCAGGTTACTCACCTTGGGCCATTCCAGTACATCCTTACCTTACAGGCTGAAAATACCGGTGACCACTCAATTAATGGACTTGCTGAGGAAATTTCAAGGTTTGCTGAAATTAATTGCCCCAATTTTTCCGGTGTCTGGGTTATGAGTATGAAAGCAACTATAGAAGGAATCTGTAGTTCTGACATCACATCTTCCTTGATTACAGCAGCAAAAACGAAACAAAATCAGCAGCATGAGGAAGGAGGGGTGAAACACTCACTTTATCGCATTCCCACAAGAGAATCAATAATAGAAGCAGCATCAGAGGATAATCTTGATAACAGGTATCTGGGAGAGACACTAATCGGGTTTGGATATGGTGTAGATCTGAAAAGGGCAAAAGGTTATTTTTCTCCAGATACTCTTGAAACTATTGCCATTATGCCCTCCCCGATGCACCATTACGACCTTTTTCTGAATATCAATGGGGCCGTATTACGAGATGTTCCTTGGAATCCTTCACGGGATCTGAATCTACAGATATCACAGGAACTTAAAAATGGTTCCCTGGTTACGATGCATCACCTTTTGGGAATCACCAAAATCAGAAATGTATCTGTAGCAATATCATTTATATCTTCAATTTCTGTTAAATAATCAAAAAACTCTGATAATTTTGAAAAAATCAATTCGTAATTATCTTATTATTAATATCATACTAGTTATTGCCATAGTCGTTGGCGGGGTAATCGTATTTTCTTATCTTTCTGCAAAGGATGATGTCCTGTATGAAAACGAAATTATGCAGGCATATTCTGAAAAAAATATTATCGAATCAGTGGATTTGGTGAATGACGGACTCAAACTGATCGATGATACACTAAATTCAGATACCGAAAAATTGTTACAAAAATATCTTGATGCTTACAATAGAAGTAATGCAAGTCCGGAGAATATGGATCTTGAGGCTCTCAGTTCCACATTCAGCAAGGAGATTAACCGCACTGTCAACCTCTATATTTTCAATGCCGATGGGATCATCGCCTATACCAATGAACCCCACGTTAAGGGACTAGATACAAATAAACAGTTTCCAGAATTTTTTAAATCATTGACATCTGTTCGACTTGGCACCCGTTCTGTAAAAGACAGGGTCGTTCATTCTGCCCAGGATTTAAATGATTCTACTGTAAGCGGAGAACTTACGAAATTTGGATATATTCCCACTCCTGATCATCGGTTTGTTCTTGAAACTGGAATAAAATCGGAGGAATTTGCAGATAGCCGAACTCAATTATCATACCAGGAAATGATTGAGAAAATCGGGAAGATAAACACAGATATTGAAAAGATCCAGGTTTATACCGTTTATCAATTCTGTTCTGCCGAGTGGTATGCAAAAGGCAGGGCTGCGAAACAAAATATTACCACTTCACCCCTAATACAAAAAGCAATAGAGGAACGTAGCCATCTCTCGGAAATAAATAGCGAATCTGGAAATTTGATAAAATATTTATTCATCGACCTGAAGGATCCTGACGCTGTTTCAGATGATAGTATTGTGGTCGTGATTGAATATGGTAAAGAACGCATGGAATCACTTCTCCAGGGGTTAATTATCAAATTTGTTGTTTTAAGCTTTTTTGCTATCCTTGCTGGTCTTATACTCGCATTCGTCATTTCAAAACGAATTTCCATATCAATCAGGACAATAATGGATGATGTCAGACGAATTGCCGGCGGTGATCTGGATCATACTATTGGAGGAATGAATACTGAGGAGTTTTCTGATCTACAACTCAGCATCAACCAGATGATAAAAAAAATAAAGCAATATAGTGAAGAACTTGAACGAAGAAGAACTGAGTTACTCGTCGCATCACACATTCAACAAGCAATTCTTCCCACTAAAATTTCAATTCCCGAAGGATATGATTTAGCAGCTATCAACATTCCAGCACTAGATGTAGGCGGAGACTTTTTTGATATCTTCTCACGGGAGAAAGGAACCTGTACTTTGGTGCTTGCAGATGTAGCAGGGAAAGGAGTTGCAGCTTCACTATTAATGGCCTTGTCAAGCACCATCATCAGAGTTCTCTCCAGGTGGACAATAAAACCGATCGAGATTCTTCAGGCTTCAAACAATATTTTCATCGAAGATTCGGGAACGGTAAGTTTCATTACTATGTTTTATGCGATGCTGAATATTTCCAGTGCCCGACTTCAATATGTGAATGCCGGTCATAATCCACCCATTCTCTATCGCTCCGATGGTAGTATTGAGATGCTTGATTCAAATGGGCCGGTCATCGGTCTGATGGATACTGCATCCTATGAACAAAAAAATATTGATCTTCATACAGGGGATGTACTCGTGATCTATTCAGATGGGGTAACTGAAGCAATGAATTCAGAAGGAATTATGTTTTCGGAGGAAAATCTATGCAAAGTTATCCGTGAAAATCACCAGAAATCTGCAACTGACATAATACAGGTTATTCTTCAGGAAATTCGCGATTTTATAAAAGAAGAACCACAATCCGATGATATTACCATCATGGTTCTGAAGAAATAAGGATGAAATAGGGCCTGCAAAGATTAAAATTGTTGATTGACTCTTCTGACCAGTTGTTCTGCGGCGTGTGAAGCTTGATTCATTATCTCTTCTTCCCCGGGGACATACTCATGTAACATAAGAAGCCGCCCATTACAGATTGTTGTATCAACCCGGGATCCAGAACTCTGTGTCAGCATCTGTTCTGGTGATAATCCATTTTTGCCAGGAAAACCTCCGGATGATTTTAAAAGAATTAGGTCTGCAGGTTTTCCAATTTGAAGAACCCCAGTAGATAGTCCAAGAGCACGGGAACCGGCATGGGTAGCAAGAGAGAGAAGTTCCTGTGGTGGAAGAAGTGAGCGGTCATTCCATGAAAACCTCTGTACCATAGCAGCAATCCGCATTGTTTCCATCATATCAAGGTTGTTATTGGAAGCACACCCATCAGTTCCCAGTCCGACATTCACCTTCGCATCCTTGAGCCATTGATAAGGCATTGTCTTTCCAACGGTGAGTTTCATGTTGCTGACCGGATTATGAGCAACATGGACACCTCCTTTCGCAAGAATCGAGCAATCACCTTTGCTAATCCAACAACAATGAGCAGCAACGGTTTCAGGAGTAAGTAATCCATGCCGGTAAAGAAGACCAGTAGGTGTTGTTTGATGGGTTTTTTGGCAATCGAGAACTTCCTTCTCAGTCTCACTCATGTGAATATGGATTGGAACGTGATACTGATGTGAGAAATCCCGACACCACTCCATACTTTGAGGAGTTACTGAATATACTGCATGAGGCCCGATCCCCGGTGTTATCAAATTATTATTCCAGGATTTCACGGTCTGTACATATTTTTCTGTCTCTTTCTTCCTCTGGTCTATTATGTCTGAATCTCCAAAATCGGTATATAATGATGACAATACAGCCCGCATATTCATATCACGAACTGCCTTGGCGACATCCAGTTCAAAAAAGTACATATCAAGAAATGTCGTGGTCCCGGATCTGATCATTTCAAGACAAGCCAACCTGGTTCCTATATAGACATCGTTAGGAGTCATCACGGCTTCAATAGGGAGTATCTTATCGAAAAGCCACTGATTAAATGCTATATCATCAGCATACCCCCTGAATAAGGTCATTGCTGCGTGGGTGTGCAGATTTACAAATCCCGGTAAAACTACCATTCCCTCTGCATCTATACTGAGTATGGCTTCATTGTCATACTTTTTCGAGATGTTTTCCCCAATATCTTTAATTAATCCAATTTCGTCAATGAAAATGTCAATTATCTTATCTGATGAATTTACATTCGTAATCAGGATTGGATAGTTTTTATTGAAAAGACCAGGATCGAGAGAACTCATTATGATAGATTATTGATATGGAGGTAATTATTCGCTTTTAAGAATAGTTGTGTTTTTCAAGAAATTATCCCAGTATTTTTTTCTGGGGCTGTGAAATCGTTTAGATCAACACATCTAGTGTTGTTGTATGGATCTAGATCTAAAAAAACTAACAGTACGTAACTTAAATGTTACAAAGACTAGCAATAGAGTTAACAATTTAGAACAATAGCAGCGTAAAGGTTCTCCC